>CBFQYI010000088.1:0-12171 GCA_965720825.1 uncultured Chryseobacterium sp.
GAAAATGAATTTCGAAAAATCTGCGTACTCTATCAATAAAGGACTTTGGGGAACTTCAGTAGGAGGAAAAGAAACATTGACATCAAGAAACTATCTTCCGGAAGAAGCTTTTCCATCGCAAATCAAAGAAACTCAGCCTTCAGAACTGGAGATCGAGTTTAAAAACGGAGAAGTGGTAGGAGTCAATGGAGAAAGTTTTGAACATTCAGTATATGCTATTCAAAAAATAGAAGAATTAGCTTCAGCATATGGAATCGGTCGTGATATTCATGTAGGAGATACCATTGTTGGGATTAAAGGAAGAGTAGGGTTTGAAGCGGCAGCAGCATCGGTGATTATCAAAGCGCATCATTTATTAGAAAAGCATACCCTTTCAAAATATCAACAAATGATGAAGTCACAGTTATCCGACTGGTATGGAAACTGGCTTCATGAAGCACTTTTCTTAGATCCTGTCATGAGAAATATTGAGTCTTTCTTAGTAGATTCTCAGAAAACAGTGAGTGGAAAAGTATTTGTAACCCTTCATCCATACAGATTTATTTTGAATGGAATTGAATCTGAGCATGACCTGATGTCTGATAAATTCGGGAGCTATGGAGAAGCGAACAGAGCATGGACAGGAGATGATGTGAAAGGATATACGAAGATTGTAAGCAATTCTTTAAATATATACCACCAGATTAACCAAAATATCAACTAGTTCCGAAAGGACGATGTAATGAAAGGCAGAGCAAAATTCTGTCAGAATCAAAATGAAGAAAACAGTAGGAATCATTGGTGCTAACGGTTATACAGGAAGTGAGCTGATACGCTTACTGGCTTTTCATCCCCATGTGACATTGAGTTTTTTATATAGTCGTGCGAATTCGGGAACAAGAATTTCGGATCTGTACCCGGATTTAAAGACGGTTTGTGAAATGGTTTTGACGGACAAGCCTGAAGACGTAGATATTCTTTTTCTGTGTCTTCCGCATAAAGAAAGTCAAAACTGGTTAACTCAGAATCCTGTTAAAGATGAAACGCTGGTTATAGATCTTGGAAACGATTTCCGTTTAGAAGGGAATTTCGGAAACAGAGATTTTATCTATGGATTACCGGAAATCAATAAAAAACAACTGGCAGGAGCAAAAAGCATTGCGAACCCGGGATGTTTTGCAACGGCCATTCAATTGGCTTTATTGCCATTAGCAGAAAAAGGAGCATTAAGTGAAGTTTTTACTACGGGGATTACAGGTTCTACAGGAGCCGGACAGTCTTTGCAGGCAACAACTCATTTTACCTGGAGAAATGATAATGTATCAGCCTATAAAACATTAACTCATCAACATGTAGATGAGATTTTGCAGCAGCTGGTTTCATTCAATAATAAAGAAGTAAACCTGAATTTTGTTCCATGGAGAGGCGATTTTGCAAGAGGAATTTTTATAAGTTCCACCATGAAGACGGATTTGACGTTGGAGGAGATAGAACAATTGTATCAGGATTTTTATGCAGAGGAGCCTTTTGTTACCATAAGTAGCAGGGCAGTTGATTTAAAGCAGGTTGTCAATACCAATCGCTGTGTGATTCAAATTGAAAAGAGTGGAAATGTTGTCGTTATTCACTCAGCGATTGACAATTTGTTAAAAGGTGCTTCCGGGCAGGCCGTACAGAATATGAATCTGGCCATGAACTGGGAAGAAAATGCAGGACTGAACCTGAAGCCAATAGCCTTTTAAATTGACAATAATTAATTGAGAATTTTAAATAAGAAGTAAATCTGACTTAGGAAAATGGAGCGTTAAGAAAATTAATTCTATGAACGTTAAGAAAATTCTACTGTTCGAAGTGCGAGGAAAAAAACAGAACCGAAGAACCCATTTGGATTTCGCACAAGTTTTAGAATTTTTAGAGAATAGAACTAATTTTTAGCGGAAGTTTTCAGGTCTTGAACTTTTGTTTCTTTTGTTTCAAGACAAAAGAAAAATAAAAAACAAAAAAATGAATTTATTCAACGTATATCCATTATTCAACATCAATCCGGTAAAAGCTCAGGGATCTTTTCTTTGGGATGATAAAGGAGAACAATATCTTGATTTTTACGGAGGTCATGCTGTTATTTCCATTGGGCATAACCATCCCTATTATCAAAACAAATTAAAGGATCAGCTGGAAAAAATATCTTTCTATTCCAATTCCGTTCAGAATGAATTGCAGACAGAATTGGCTGAAAAATTAGGAAAGCTTTCGGGATATGAAGATTACAACCTTTTCTTATGCAACTCAGGAGCGGAAGCGAATGAAAATGCATTGAAGCTGGCGTCATTTCATAATGGAAAAAGCAAAGTGCTTTATTTTTCAGGTTCATTCCACGGAAGAACTTCCGCAGCGGTTTCTGTGACGGATAATCCAAAAATTGTAGCTCCGGTTAACTTTTCAGAAAGATTTATCAAATCAGAATGGAATGATGTACAACAGCTTGAAGAAACCTTTGAGAAATTTGGAAGTGAAATTTCATCGGTAATCATCGAAGGAATTCAGGGAGTAGGAGGAATTATGATTCCAACACCGGAATTCTTATCTAAAATCAAAGAACTGTGTGAAAAATACGATGCTGTTCTTATTCTGGATGAAGTGCAGTCCGGATATGGAAGAAGCGGATATTTCTTTGCCCATCAGGAATTTGGTGTAGAAGCAGATATCATCACTACAGCTAAAGGAATGGGGAACGGATTTCCTGTTGGCGGAGTTTTGATTCATCCAAAATTCCAGGCGAGTAATGGTTTGCTTGGAACTACATTTGGGGGAAATCACTTGGCTTGTGCAGCTTCAATTGCTGTTCTGGATGTCATGAAAGATGAAAATCTTATCGAAAATGCTCAGGAGATGGGCGAGTATATTGAAAATGAAATTAAAGATTTACCACATATTACATCCATCCGAAGGAAAGGGTTGATGATCGGAATAGAACTCGACAGGGACTGTTCAGAAGTAAGGAAAGAATTACTGTTCGATCATCATATTTTCACAGGAAACTCTAATGATAAAACAGTGTTAAGGATTCTTCCGGCACTGAATATCAAAAAAGAGGAAACGGATCTTTTCATCAACGCTTTGAAAGTGGTGTTGGGGAATATCTAAGGGATTTAAAAACAGAATCTTTAAAATTAATTTAAAAATGAAAAAATTCACCTCTGTAAGTGATGTAGAAAACTTACAGGACATCATAAAAAAAGCTTTACAGATAAAAGCAGACCCCCTTACTGAAACACAAAAAGGAAAGGGAAAAACAATTGGACTTGTATTTTTAAATTCAAGCCTGAGAACCCGTCTGAGCAGTCAGATTGCAGCACAAAATCTTGGTTTAAATGTTTTGATATTAAATGCAGCACAGGAAGCCTGGAATCTTGAATTTGCTGACGGAGCGGTAATGAACGGTGATACTGTAGAACATATCAAAGATGCCATTGAAGTGTTAAACCAATATTGCGATATCATTGCGGTACGTTGTTTTGCGGGAATGAAGAGTAAAGAAGACGATGTGAATGAAAGTATCTTAAGCCAGTTTGAAAAACATGCAAAAGTACCTGTCATTTCATTGGAATCAGCCACCCGTCACCCGCTGCAAAGCTTAGCAGACTGTATCACCATTACAGAAAACTGGAAAAAAGACCACAAACCCAAAGTGGTATTGACCTGGGCACCGCACATCAAGCCTATTGCTCATGCAGTTGGAAACTCTTTCGCAGAATGGATGCAGGAAATGGATGTAGAACTGGTAATTGCCAATCCCGAAGGGTATGATTTAGATAAAAACTTCACAAAAGATGTGACAGTAACCCATGATCAGGATGAAGCTTTGAAAGATGCAGACTTTATCTATGTAAAAAACTGGGCTTCTTTTGATGATTATGCAGCAATGCCTGAAGTAAAAGGAGACTGGATGCTGACCAACGAAAAATTAGCCCATACCAATAATGCGAAAGTGATGCACTGCCTTCCTGTTCGCCGTAATGTGGAGCTGAGTGATGAGGTAATGGATGGAGAACATTCTATCATCTATCAGCAGGCTAAAAACCGTATTTTCTCAGCACAGGCTGTATTCAGTGAAATTTTAGATGAATTGAAAGCCTAGTGATCCTTGTCAAGGTCTTAAACCTTGACCAAGGATAGAAAAAAGAAGAGATCACAAAACGTTCACAATGAAAGAAAAGTTATACATCATAAAAATTGGCGGAGCTTTAATAGATGATGAGGAATTATTAACCCAATTCTTAGAACAATTTTCTGAAATTCAGGAAAGGAAGATCCTTGTACATGGTGGTGGAAAACTGGCGACAACGTTGGCTGATAAACTGGGCATTGAGCAGAAAATGATCAACGGAAGGAGGATTACGGATAAAGAGACATTGGATATTGTAACGATGGTATATGCGGGAGGAATCAATAAAAATATTGTTGAGAAGCTGCAGCAGAAAAAATGCAATGCCATAGGATTCTCAGGGGCAGATGGAAATTTAATCAAGGCTAAAAAAAGAGAACATCCTGAAATTGACTTTGGATTTGTTGGGGATATCAATAAGAAAAGTGTGAACAGAAAACTGGTTTCAAAATTGATCAAGTTGGATCTTGTTCCGGTATTCTCAGCGATTACTCACGATAGAAAAGGAAATCTTTTCAATACCAATGCGGATACCATTGCTTCTGTGATGGCGCAGGCTCTTTCAGAGAAATATGAAGTTGAACTTCTTTACTGTTTTGATAAAGAAGGAGTTTTAGAAGATGTAAACGATCCTGAATCAGTGATCAAAAGTGTAACTGAGGAAAATTTTACCACATTAAAAGAAGAAGGAAAACTTCACAAAGGGATTTTACCCAAACTTGAAAATGCTCTGGGAGCCATAAAAAATAATGTAGACAAAGTGTTTCTGATCAAAGAAACAGAATTGAAAAACCATATAGAAAATCATCATGCAGGAACTGAAATCTGTTTATAATAAAGAAGAGCTATTGAATAATGCGGTCGGATTACTTAAAAATTTGATTGAGATTCCTTCATTCAGTAAAGATGAATTTAATACATCGGTAGAAATTGAGAATTTTTTCAAGAAACACCAGATTCCTACTAAACGTTTTAAAAATAATATCTGGGCGGTAAATAAGCATTTTGATGTTTTTAAGCCTTCCGTTTTACTGAATACCCATCATGATACGGTAAAGCCCAATAAAGCCTACACGCTGGATCCGTTCGTTCCTATTGAAAAAGACGGAAAACTGTTTGGATTAGGAAGTAATGATGCAGGAGCTTCTTTGGTTTCTATGGCACAGGTTTTTTTACATTTTTATGATAAAGAAGATTTAAAATATAATTTAGTTATTGCTTTGACGGCAGAGGAGGAGATCTCAGGATTTGATGGTATAGAAGCTCTGTTTCCGCAGTTACCCAACGTAGAACTCGCCATTGTAGGAGAACCCACGCAGATGAATCTGGCGATTGCAGAAAAAGGACTTCTTGTGATTGATGGAGAAATGAAAGGTACTCCTTCTCATGCCGCTCATCCTAATGATGATAATTCGATTATAAAATGTATGCAGGATTTGCAGAATATCCTTGACTTTAAATTTCCAAAGGTTTCAGAATATCTGGGAGAAGTTAAGGTTACTTTATCCGGAATTCATGCAGGAGTACAGCATAATGTCGTTCCGGAATCTTGTAATTTCACGTTGGATGTAAGGGTAACGGATGAATATTCCAATCAGGAAGCATTTGATATCATTCAGTCTCAGATGAAATCTACTTTAACGGCAAGATCATTCAGACTGAATTCCTCAAAAATCGAACTGGATCATCCGTTTGTAAAAGCAGGAGTTGAAATCGGAAGGACAACTTACGGTTCGCCAACTTCTTCTGACCAGGCGATTATTCCATGTACATCGGTGAAAATGGGGCCTGGAGACAGTAGGCGCTCTCATACTGCAGATGAATTTATCTATATCCATGAAATAGAAGAAGGAATAGAAATTTACATCAGAATTTTAGAAAAAGTGTTATAAAAATGGAAGATGGGTGTAGGAAGAGGGAAGTTATTGCAGTATGTTATTAGCTTCCGGCCTCCAGCCTCAGGCTTCCAGCTCAATATATGTTTTGACTCCGCCCGGCAGGCATTGGAAGTTTAGTTTTTAATAAGATTTATGCAAAAAGAAAATTAGAAATGAAGGCTTTACATAAGGAAATGTTTTTTTATAGTTAATAGTAATAAGGATTGCCTTGCTGGGCATGTCAAAACCCATCAGTATTTTAAATCAAAGAATATGAAAAAAATATGGCAGAAGGATGACCTTGCCACCAATATATTAGTCAATAACTTTACAGTCGGTAAAGATCTTGACTTTGACGAACGTTTAGCGAAATATGATGTGAAAGGTTCTATGGCACATTGCAAAATGCTGGCAGAAACCGGAATTATCACTCAGGAGGAATCAGAACAGATGTTATTTGTTTTAAATACTATTTTAAATAAAATTGATGAAGGTAGTTTTGAAATTGATAAAGATGCTGAGGATATCCATTCTCAGGTAGAAGCCATTCTTATTGAAGAATTGGGTGATACAGGAAAGAAAATCCATACGGCAAGATCACGAAATGATCAGGTTTTGCTGGATATAAAATTGTACTTATTGGATGAAATCCGTGAAATAACTGCTCTTACAGATGAGTTTTTCCAGATTTTAATTCAATTGGCAGATCAGCATAAAAACGTTCTGCTTCCGGGATATACCCATTTGCAGATTGCAATGCCTTCATCATTCGGATTGTGGTTTGGGGCTTATGCTGAAGCGCTTTTGGATGATGTGGAAATGCTGTTTTCAGTAAAAAATATCATTAATAAAAATCCATTAGGATCAGCAGCTGGTTATGGTTCTTCATTTCCGATCAATCGTGAAAGTACTACTTATAATCTGGGTTTCCAGTCGATGAACTATAACTCGGTATATGCTCAGATGACCCGTGGGAAGTCGGAAAAAATGCTGGCAATGGCAATGGCAACTTTAGCGGGAACGCTTGGGAAATTTGCTTATGATGTATGTTTGTATCTGAGTCAGAATTTTGACTTCATCAGCTTTCCGAAGGAATTTACTACAGGAAGCAGCATTATGCCTCATAAAAAGAATCCGGATATCTTTGAGCTGGTTCGTGCACGATGTAACAGAATTCAGTCACTTCCCAACGAACTGATTCTTCTGACAAGCAACCTTCCTTCCGGATACCACAGAGATGTACAGCTGACAAAAGAAATCCTTTTCCCTGCGATAGATTCTTTAAAGGAATGTCTGGAAATCTTAAGCTATACTTTACCCAATATTCAGGTGAAAGACGGAATTCTGGAAGATGAAAAATACAAATATCTGTTCAGTGTAGAAAAGATCAATGAAGAAGTGAAAAATGGAAGTTCATTCCGTGATGCTTATGTGAATGTTGGACAGGAGATTGAAAACAACGAGTTTGAATTTGAACCCGGAAACCTTGAACATACCCACCAGGGAAGTATTGGAAATCTTTGTCTGGACAAAATAGAATATCAGTTCAATAAACTGAAAAATAAATTATTGGGTTAGAATCTAAGCCATTAAGGTCATCAAAAACTTAGGCAAAAATCAGTGGAAATTAGCCTGCTGTCATTTCGTTGTGAAAGCCTTAATCTTAAATCTTATCTGCTTAAGTGATCTTAATGGTTGGGTTTTACTCCGCTCTTTGAATTCGATGATTGATCTTTAAACTGACTATGGTTGGAAATTGAGATTAAATCTGCTGTATAAAATTTTATCGGAGATAAAATCTTTGCGCTTTAAAGCATAAAGTTTATAAATTTCTTTTGCGTCTTTGCGTTTTTCTAACAAGATAGTAGAAATGAAATATGTTGGTAAGCGCAGAGACGCAAAGATTAACAAATAGATAGACAGATTTCAAGGCGCAAGAAAATCAAAGATTTTCAGCAATTGAAATTATTGCAAATTAATTTTAAACTTGGTGGATTTTTACCTTGTTAGATGTGTACGTTGTTCTTTGACTTTGATGATTGATAAATTGAACCATTAAGGTAGATGCAAACTTTAAGGTAAGTGAAGAAAAACTGTGATATTTTAGCCACAAAGTTTTTAAATTCGCTTGCGAATTCCTTAATTATTCTTCACTTCTTAAAAGCTCTAAATGGTTTTAAAATATAAGGGTTATTCCAGATCAATTTTAAACTTGGTAGATTTTTTTACCTCGTGAAGTACAATAGAACTGTGATATTGTCCAATGTTGGGAAGATTTGAAATCACACTAACGGCAAACTCATTATAGGAATTGATATCTTTTGCGATAATTTTCAGCATATAATCGTATTCTCCCGAGAGGCTGGTGATTTCCTGAACTTCATCGTATTTGGAAATATTGTCCTCAAAGGTCTCCAATACTTTTTTGGATTGCTCCTTAAGACGTACATTGCAATAAACGATAATATTCAGTCCCAGTTTTTCACGGTTTAAAAGACCTACGTATTTTTCAATGATGCCCTGTTTCTCCAATTGTTTGATTCGCTCATACGTAGGAGTAAAGGTAAGACCTATCTTTTCGGAAATTTCCTTAACCGATAGTGTAGAGTCTTCCTGAATAATACTGAGAATCATTTTGTCTTTTAAATCCATAATAAAGTTGTGTGTTAACAAAAATATTAATTTTAAATGAGAATAAGGAAAGACTCAAGTTTTTAATTTATTTTAAACATAATTTTTGTAGGTTCATAAAATTGTTGTATCTTTGCACCTAATGAATAAAAAAGCATTTATATCATTAGATTTACCGGGCGAAAGCGCCCTTTACGATATTTATTGTTATTAAGCGAAGATAGTTGTCTTCGCTTTTTTTATGCCCAAAAATTAGAATTATGTTTACGATTACAGAACTAAGCACCGAGAGAATCAACAGTATACTGACAGAAGCACTGGCTTTTGCGAACGGTAAAACTGCTAAAATTGAAGGAGAAGTTTTTTGCTCAAACCTTTTCTTCGAAGACAGTACAAGAACGAAAACAAGCTTCGATCTTGCAGAAAGAAAACTGGGACTTCAGGTAGTTCCTTTTGATGCATCACACAGTTCGGTAAACAAAGGTGAGAGTCTTTATGACACTGTAAAGACTATTGAAAGTATAGGAGTGAACCTTGTGGTGATCCGTGATAAGAAAGACAGATACTTTGAAGAACTGAAAAATATTAATATTCCGATGATTAACGGAGGAGATGGAACAGGAAACCATCCTTCGCAATGTATGCTGGATCTGATGACGATCTATCAGGAATTCGGAAAGTTTGAAGGACTGAAAGTGGGAATCGTAGGAGATGTAAAGCACAGCCGAGTTGCCAATTCAAATGCTGAGGCATTAAGAAGATTGGGAGCAAAAGTATACTTCTCAGGACCGGAACAGTGGTTTGACGAAGGTGCTCTGATTAACGGAACCTATATGTCAGTAGATGAACTGATTGCTGAAGTGGATGTTTTAATGCTGTTAAGAATCCAACATGAAAGACATGATGATGCAATGAGCTTCACAGCTTCAGAATATCACAGAAGATACGGTTTGACCAAAGAAAGAGAACAGGCCATGAAACAAGAAGCAATCATTATGCATCCGGCTCCGATCAACAGAGGAGTGGAGATAGATTCTGATCTTGTAGAATGTGAAAGATCAAGAGTCTTTAAACAAATGGAAAACGGTGTTTTCGCCAGAATGGCCATTTTAAAAGAAGCGTTGGAAAGTAAAGGGTATACCTTTAAGTAAGAGCCAAGAGAAAAAAGAGCCAGGTTAAAAGTAGAAAGTAAAAAGTTAAAGAACGGCTTTCTAATAAAGAAGAGAAAAACTATAAAAGAAAAAAGGATATAGAATAATCCAAGCCCCGGAGGGGCGACCTGCTAATAGCAATGGGTGAAACCCATAGAAATAAAAAGGATTTAAAAAATCCGAGCCCTGTAAGGGCGACCTGTTAATAGACATATAAATAATAAGAGATAAAAGTTTAAAATGAAGAAAAAATTAATACTGGAGTCCGGTGAAGTGTTTCATGGAGAAGGTTTCGGAGCAGAATTGGAAACTGCAGGAGAAGTAGTTTTCAATACCGGAATGACAGGGTATCAGGAATTGATCTCTGACCCATCATACTGCGGTCAGATAGTTTGTATGACCTATCCGCTTATCGGAAATTATGGTATTAACCGTGATGATTATGAAAGTATCGAGCCGGCAATAAAAGGGCTTATCGTAAAAGAACTTTGCGATCTTCCTTCCAATTTCCGTACTCAGATTACTTTAGATGAATTATTTAAAAAGAAAAACCTTTCAGGAATTTCAGGAATCGACACCAGAAGGCTGACAAGAGTTCTTCGTAACTATGGAGTCGTAAAAGGAAAAATTGTAAACGATGATGCTGACGAAGCTGCTGTAGCTTCTGAGTTGAAATCAACAACTTTCCCAACCAATCAGGTAGAGGAGGTTTCTACAAAAACACCTTACGCTAACCCAAACAGAGGTTTCAAAGTGGTCTTAGTAGATTTCGGTGCAAAACTGGGAATTATCAGAGAATTGTCTCAAAGAAACTGTGACATCATCGTGGTTTCTCAAGACACGACTGCAGAAGAAATTCTATTGATGAATCCGGACGGAATTATGTTGTCAAACGGTCCTGGTGACCCGGAAGATGTACCGCATGCGTTGGATATGATCAGAGGATTATTAGGAAAAGTTCCCATCTTCGGAATCTGTTTAGGACACCAGTTAATTGGTCTTGCTTGTGGAGCGAAAACCTTCAAGCTGAAATTCGGACACAGAGGAGGAAACCACCCTGTATTGGATTTAGAGAAAAATACAGTAGCTATTACTTCTCAGAATCATGGATATGCAGTTGATCAGGAAAGCTTAAAAGGAACAGACCTTATTGAGACGCACATCGCCTTGAACGATAGAACAAATGAAGGATTAAAACATAAAATCCACCCTTGTTTCTCAGTTCAGTATCACCCTGAAGCGAGCCCTGGTCCTGAAGATGCAAACTACCTGTTTGATGAGTTCATTCAAATGATGGAGGACTTTAAAAAGTAAGACACTACAATTGTTATTCAGAATGCAGCGAATGCGGAATGAAGAATCTAAACTATAATGAGTTAGATTCCTACGGAATGACACAGTACAATCGTAAGTCTTATAAAAGTAAAAAATACGAAGTGTAAGAATTTTGATTCTAGACTTTAATAAAAAAAGAAAAATGGCAAAACGTACAGATATAAAAACAATTTTAGTAATCGGTTCAGGACCTATCATCATCGGTCAGGCAGCTGAATTTGATTACGCAGGAACGCAGGCTTGTCTGTCTTTGAAAGAAGAAGGCTACAAAGTAATTTTGATCAACTCAAACCCTGCAACGATCATGACAGATGTGGAAATCGCTGATAAAGTATATATCGAGCCGATTTCATTACAGTTTGTAAGCCACATCATCAGAAAAGAACGTCCGGATGCATTATTACCAACATTAGGAGGACAAACAGGTCTGAATATGGCGGTAGAATTGGAAAAATCAGGAATTCTTGAAGAGTGCAAAGTGGAAGTATTGGGAACAAAGCTTTCTGCCATCAACAGAGCAGAAGACAGAGACCTTTTCCGCGAGCTGATGAGAGAACTGAATGAGCCGGTACCGGAATCTGATATCGTAAATACGGTAGAAGGAGCACTTGCTTTCGCAAACGAAATCGGGTATCCTGTAATTGTTCGTCCTGCCTTTACAATGGGAGGTACCGGAGGTGGTATCGCTTCTACAGAAGCTGAATTGAAAGAGATTGCTGAATTGGGACTGAAACACAGCCCGGTTACACAGTGTCTTATTGAAAAATCAATCGCAGGTTTCAAAGAAATTGAATACGAAGTAATGCGTGATGCAAACGACAACGCCATTGTGGTTTGTAACATGGAAAATATTGACCCGGTAGGAGTTCACACAGGAGACTCTATCGTAGTAGCCCCTTCTCAGACACTTTCAGACAGAGAGTATCAGTTACTGAGAAATGCTTCCCTGAAAATCATCAGAGCGTTAGGAATTGAAGGAGGATGTAACGTACAGTTAGCTTTAGATCCGCATTCATTCGAATATTATATCATC
>CBFQYI010000089.1:0-12055 GCA_965720825.1 uncultured Chryseobacterium sp.
CAAATATTTCAACTCCTTTTTCTAATTCCATCAGCCTCGGGAGCTTCTCCCGTATCTCCTGGGTTAGTTCTTCTAGTTCTTTCATAAGCCTATTTGTTTTAAAGCGGAAGGGGTTAATTCAATCATGTATTCTTCCTTAAACCTCGTTAACAAACTTTCTACAGTATTGCTCTTTAGTTGATCAAAAGAGAAAACGTGAGGAAACTCATTTTTAACATATTCCCATTTTTTACCATTTGCATCTATGTTGAATTTATAGCAGAACCCTTCAAACAGTACTTTTTCTTTGGCTTTTTGATACTTTTTGAATTCTTCTAAATTGTTTCGGTATAATTCAGCACTAAAAACAGTATCGTTATCACTCCAATAATCTGATTTGTTAGGTTCTGTTATTTCTTTCAAAATATTCCCATCTTCATCACAGGGAACAAACATTCCCAATGTGAGAGGCTGGCGGAGGAACTCAGCATATTTAAAGACTTTTTGCATCAACCTTCCTGTCTCAAGAACTGTATCATTCATATGGAATTCTACATTTTCTTTTTCTTGCAGAACGAATTCTGTCATTGATATTAGTTTCATTTGATTAGATTTTCGGGATTAATGATTGAGTTTTTTTCGATCCAGTGACTTTTGTCCTCATATGGATAATGCATTTTTGCCTTCTCCGCAATTCTCTTCTGCTGTTCCTCCTGGACTAGATCGCAGGCAGCGAAAACGAAATCCTTTATATGACTTGCGGCAGATGATATTGAAATTTCATTATTAATGACTTCAAATAAATTATACATTAGAAAATATTCAAAATCTCCTTTATTATATTGAGTTCCGTACTCATCAAATATGCGTTGCTTCTCTTGGTGGGTACTCATGGCTAGTTTTCTTTAAGTTTAATCCAACCGAAACTAATAAGCTCTTCAACGGACCATCCTGCCCACTCAACAGCGAAACCTAGTAGTCTTAATTCATCTTTCATACTGTCTACATCACCGCTTATGAAGAAATGATCTACATGATCAAAACCTAACATTTCAGCTTCTTCATAAGTTATGTGGTCAATATTTTTGAGTTCTAAATATCCATTGTGAATTTTTCCAAAATTTTCATAATCCAATTTAAAATGCTCCTGTATTTTTAAATTATCAAAGTATCTGAATACTTCTTGCCCCCAATACTGAGCGAATAACTTTGCTTTATTTTCTAATGTTTTTTCCATTGTTAATTTTTAAAATTTGACGTAAAGTGTGTGCGTTCGCTGTTTTTTACGAACTGTTTTTGCACTGAAAATTGTCTTTGATTTCCCGGAAAGAATACGGCCCGGGTTCCGTTTATTTTAGCTCTGTGGCTTCTTTGATTAGTTTTTCAGCACTATTAAAAAGCCACTCATAATCATATTTACCTTTCGATTCATTAAGACCATTCAATATTTCAGTCCTATTATTTACCAGATTATTGAGTATTTCAAGCATGTCAGGGGCTTTGGAAGCTAAATTGAAATTATACTCTTTCTCATCGATATTTACATTTCCACATGGAATTACTGCATATCCATTTTCGTCGAAAATTATTTCGTTGCCAATGTAATTCCACTTTCCTTTTGTACCTTTAAATTCGTTCATGATTCTTTTAGTTTGGTTAGTAAAGAATTAGCTTTTGATATTACTTCCTGATAATCCCCACAAGTAGTTGCTGGATTTAATTCTAAAATTAATTCATTGATCATCTCCTTCATCTCCTCCTCATAGTCTGGAACTTCGTCTAGCCAGTATTCAACATGTTTATTCATGTATTCTTTGTCATGAAGAGGATCTAAATAGTAGTACAACTGTAAATCTGATAGATGACGCATTTTTACATAATAATCTCCATCTTTCTCCGGCAGTCGATCAGATGTAGACACTTTTATGAATTTAGTTCTCATTTTTTTGAATATTTTTGAATCATTTGCCTTTTATAATCACAGTCAACAATATCGAGTAATTTTCTACTTTCGCTAACTGGTATCATTTTATTCAACCAAGCCCAGAAATCATTTACTTTTATATCGCTCATTTTATGTCTATAAACATCAAATTCTTGGTGTTCATTTAAATTAATTGTTACTTTCCTAATTACTATTTTCATAATATTTTGATTTAATTGTTTGAAATAAAACCGGGCGACATGATGGATCAAAACGCCACCCGGAAAAACTAACCATGAAGGCCTTTTTGAAACTTGCTTAGGTTTATATTTTCTGAAAAATTGATTTAAAATAATCTTCAATGTCTTTAATGTTTTTAACATCAAATATTGAAAGTTTAATTTCTCTAATGCCAAAATCAAGATTATTAACTTTTATTTCTACACGATAATTATCAAATTCTGACCATTGGGATTTACCATCATTTATCAATCTTATATCCTCACATCTAATAATTTCCCCACTTGAAATAAAACTATCACTTTCTGAAAAGTAAATGTCCTTGACAAGTTTGAAATATTTACCTGCTTTAGATTCAAATTGTTTTATTTCATTAGAAAAGATTAATGTCATGACGTTGTAATTTTAATTGTTATCGTTTTTGCTTTTTCAAATGTAAAGCTTTTCTTTTACATTGCAAAATATTTTGTAAAGTTTTTTGTTTACATTTTTGCTATATTTGTAAAAGATTTATTTTACATTACATTTGCAGTATGGAATTAAGAGTTAAAGAAATTTGTAAAAAGAAAGGTATAACCCTGCAAGAGCTTGCGGATATGTTAGACATTTCAAGACAGGCTTTAGATTTAAGTATTAAAGGAAATTTTAAATCTGATCGAGTTCAGGAAATAGCTGATGCTTTAGAGGTTTCGCCTTTTGAGCTTATATCAGCCGATGATAGTACATATCATTCATATGATCAGAATGGAGAATGGAAAGGGGTTTTAAAGAAGTGATTTTCTTTTTAACTCCTTATACATTTCACTTACAGTCTTAACAGGCTTCTTTGGCTTTTGGGATTCAATAAAGTCTTTAATCCATTCTGTCTTTGACTTTGCTAAGTTTTCTATTCGTTGCTGGTAGTTCTTTTTAAATTGTTCTATATTTTCCATTATTACCCCCTTTTACTTCGTTTATAACTTGGTTTATAACTTCGCATTTAAAATAATCTTCCTTTTCTTCATGATACTTTAGAAGGACAATTAGAGATACTCCATATGCATGCAATCTGGCATAAAAGGAGTAAAATTTTTCAAAATCAGAACGGTAAATCTGTGTATTCATCTCCAAAAGCTTGGTTTATAGTTGCTGTAGGAACTTTAAATTCCGAATATTTATATTCATTCTTGGTTATCCAGTTCAAATTATCAAATTGTACTGCTCCATTTCTATTTTCACTTTCATACCTACCATTATTCATATTGTATCTAAACTCCCAAATACCAGTGTTTCCCATTGTTTGATTTAACTTTGCTTTGCTGATCGCAACCTGACCATATGATAGGAATTCTAAAGTCTCATCCTTCTGTTCTCTTCGTACGGATATACCGTAAGAAGTCATATTAAAAAAGTCGGCAGAACCTGAAATATCATACATCGAAGCAATGGGGAATTTTCCGTCTTTGGTTTTTTGAAGCTTTGTTGGGTGTGCAATTAAAAATAAAAGCGCGTCATTCCTTTTTACAAAAGAGATAATCTTTTTCAGTACTTTTTTGATGTATAAAAGCTTATCCTGGGTATAATCTTGATCAGTCTCGATCCGGTTAAATGGGTCAATAACGAAAAGCTTCACTCCTTTAGCCTTAACCAGGTATTCAAATCTAGAGAGTATTTCATCCAAATTCATATCATCAACCGGAGCTACCCAATAATAATTTTCATTTAAATAGTCCTGAACCGAATATCTTTCAGCATCCGAAGGGCAATACTTTTTTTCAAATTTAAACCCTGCAAATTTGGAAAATACTTTACTGAAGTGAACCGACAAAGGCGCTGATTCAGGCGAATAATAGCCAACTTTCCAATTATGTAAGAAATTCAATTTGGCACAAACAAAATCAATAAATTCAGATTTTCCTGAAGTTGGCGAACCGGTTACAGTAGCATAGTGCCCAGTTAACCATCTAATTTTTTCATCCAGATCATCAATACCTAGTGTTTTTCCTTGTGGCAAACCATTCTCAAAATATGAATCCAATTCATTTTCAAAGTCAGACACTTCATAAACATCCGAAACACGAACCAGTTTGGCTGTTTTAATTGCATTTAATAGACTTTCTCTGCCCTCGTGAACCAAGACCTCGTTTGAATCCTTAAACTGTCTAAATGAGGCTATTTTGCATTTTTCAATACCAAGCCTTCTTGTTAGATCGTTTTTTAACTCAATTCCTTTAAGATCGTTATCAGTTGCAATTATGAAAGTTTTCACTTGATTTAGCATATCAAAGCTACTATCAAAATATTCCATCTTTCCTGTACTAGCGCCGTTTGGGACGGAAACTACATATTCATGACCAGATTGAATGACTGATAAACAATCAAACTCTCCCTCTACAATAACTAATTCCCCTTCATTATCAATGCACTTTTTGATACAATCGTAGTTATACCATACCAGCTCTGCGCCAGACGAAAGCTTAAAATTCTTGCTCCCGTCCCTGAATTTGATATTCACAAGTTCCCCTTCTTTGAAGTACGGGAAAATTATGCAGTTAGAATTCTTCTCGACCTGTGGCATGTATTCTGATTTTTCCCCGATCTTCATTTCCAACAGAGTCCTCTGTGAAATACCTCTGCTTTCAAAATATTTAACCACGTTCTCAGAAAGTTTTGTATAATTCTGCCATTCAATTTGCGGTTTAACATACTGCTTATCCTCATGGGGCTGATGCTTAACAAATCGAGTGTCGCAATGGTTGCAGTAACCAACCTCTTTTTCCGTGTTGTACGAAAAACACTTAACATTCTTTTTGCGCCTATTACGCGAGCATTCAGGACAAGGCATTTGATTCTCTCCATTCCTGCCTGCTGTTATATCGTAAATCTGTCTTGTTGATAAAGAAATTATAGTTTCCATTAGAACATTGATAATTTTGGTTTAGAACTATCTGCAGTTTTCTCTCTATTTTTCTTAAGCCATTTTAAGGCTGTCAAATACAAGGATGAATATTTTTTATTAGCCTTGTAATTTTCTATATCGTCTAGAATTGAGTTAATTTCGTCTTCCTGATAATCTGATGACTTTAATTTCTCAAACTCTTCAAAAGAAATAGATAGATGGGCGAATGCCCTATATATTCCTTTCTCTTCTGTTTCTTTTCTTGTTTCTGTTTCGTTTCGTTTCAGGGAAGCAATTGATTCGCTATTGCTTATCATATGCGTAGCATCTGCTATGCATTCGTCAGGTGCTGGATATTTAGTGGTTTTTTGCCTCAATGTTTGTTTGAAATTTTCAATCTGTAAATAGCATTTCGATGCGACTGTATAGATAGTAATCAATCCGGCTTTCTCACACGCAGTGAGACAACGGGAAATGTCAGTATCTCTTATATCGGATTTTAGCGGAAACAGTTGTGATTTCAATAATCTTTTATCAGCAGAAAACCTTCCAAAATCATCTACCTTCATGATAAGCCTAACGAAGAATCTTTCAGCGTGAACATCTAATTCGTCCACAATGAAACTGTCGGTCCAATCTCGTAATATTCTATTAGGCATATCTTCATTTTAATTCTTTGTAATTTTCAATCGGTACCCATGCTAAAACATCACTAATGCATGGTAGTTTTTAATCTTCAAGTATCATGTACTCGTTGTCAAACAGGCTATTTATTTTAAATAAAGGCGCTTTTTCCAAGGCACAATCAAGAATATGCTTTCCGGTTTCTGGGTGAACGCAGTTTCTTAAAGCTTTCCTTTTGTCTTTTATTTTAGATCCTGAAACATCAAATCCAAAAATTTTTTCAAATGGAACAGTTCCGCCTTGCATTCTAATTTGCGCTTTTTCCTTTGGCTCGAAAGGATGAATTCTAAAATTCGACCAAAATAAATGTCTATCTATCTCTTGGGCCTGCATTAAAGGCTCATAAAAAGGAATCACATTTTCAACAACATATTTACCTTCAAACCAATGATTAAGAAATATTATCTCTTGATATAATCTCATATCTGCGTAATCTGGTTTTCTTGTTTTTGCATGATTAATTCGACTATGAGTAGGACATGGAGGACTAGCCCATATAAAATCAAAGTTCATGTAATTTTTCAACAAATAATCATGAGCATCTGTCACTATCATTTTATCATTTGGGAAAAGCCTAGAATACTCATCAGCTGTTGCTTGGTCATATTCAATGGCTGTAATTTCGTGTTCATCACCCCAAAGCTTTCTGTTTCCTCCTATTCCTGCATATAGATTAAGTATTTTCATAATTTATCAATAGCTCTTTGTATTCTATATCTTTCAACTTCTTCAGGTTTGAAGAAAAACCTACCTCCTATTTTTTCGGCTTCAATTTTTCCGGCTTTTCTTATCGCATTTAGATTGCTTGGATGGACCTCTAGAATTTTAGCAGCTTTTGTTGTAGAAATTAAATCATCTTCGGGCTTTGATTCTACAATTCGGTTTTCTTTTTCCAGTTCAATTGTATACTGGCATTCTCCGGGCTTTGCAAATCTGGCTTTACGTTTTAGTGTTTTAGCGTAAATAAGTGTGGCGGTGGCGTCGATTTTACCTAGTGCTATTGAAACTCTGCTGTTTGGTATTTTATCACCTGGCAGATAGCCTAATTCTTTACATAGGCTTGATTTAATTGCCTCAATTTCGGGGTTTGGTTTTGGGTTTTTCATTGGTTTTCTTTTTGTCTTTTTCTTTCATTATGCTACTTTAAAAAGTTTTGAAGCCATTTCTTCGGTCAAACCGTTAAGTCTTTCTCTACAAAGTTTAATCTGCTCATACAAAGCTTGAATTGCTTCTTTACAGTATTCAAGTTCAAAAACTTTTATTCTCAGCTCTTTTGGAATTTCAAAGAAGTCAGTGAACCATTTTTTTTCTATTGACATTGACTCTTGGCAGAATTCATCTAATCCCTGTTCGGTATATATCATATTGGTTACGGTTTCAACAACTAAAGGAATTCGATCTTCGTTAACGTTCCCGTTGATGTCGTAAATTCCTTGCTTCCAATCTAACCTTCTTAATTCATCAATAATGATTTTGTTTGGAGTATCTACCAGCGCATAAACTAGTTCGGCTTCTTTGATTCCGGTTAGCTCCATATAACCTTGTAATTGCCACTCGTAATCCTTGTTTCCGATAACAGTTTCATACATTGGGAAAGAATCTAAAGACCAGCTGTTTTTCATGTCACGAACTTTTTTCTGAACATTATCCGGTGTTCCGTGAATGAATTTGTTTTTGTAATACTTTTGATTCTTCAGAAACAGAGTATTTTTAACTTCTGAATAAAGAGTTATCGACTTTTCTTCAACTATAATTCCTTTTTCTGTAAACTTGTTTGAGATCTGGCGGTCACGTTTCATAAAAAATCCTTTGTGAATATCAGCCAGATGTGTTTCTACGCTTTTAGATAGATCTGGTTTTTCTTCTTTCTTACGGATCAGATCACCCATTTTAATAATCTGCTTGTCTGTAATTTTTCCAGCCAACATTTTTGATCTGAGTTCCGAAAGTTCTTTTTCTTGATTTGCCGTTAATGCCGGAGAAACTCCAACCATTAATTTTCCTAATTGTGAGCATCTGAATAAGTGCTCATTAAAATCAACTACTTTCATATTATGCAATTTGGAGTTCGTCTTCTCTGGCCTCGTAGTAGAACATCAATTGTTCTGGAACGCTTTCTTTTAATTGTTCTAAAGCTTCGATGGTATCAGCTTTGTCAATGAATAGCTTAATACGTTTCTCTTCTTCAATCACATTTTCGGCTTCAATATCTATTGTTGTCGAATTATCCACATAATCATAGCTTCCTTCTTCTTTTTGAACACTTTGGTCCGCCAGGTGAGCAGTTTGCATTTCGATTGACATAATCCCCCACTTTGAAATCATATTTTTAAGAACAGTCTTCTTTGCCATAGCGTGAAATTGTTCCTTGTCGTTCCATGGTGACATTGAACCTTTACCATATGATTGAGAATATTTTTTAGCGTGTTTTTCAATCTCGTTTCTGGACCAGTACGTCAGCTTCTCCATTCCGTTATTCAGTTTGAAATAAGAAGCATATCCAACTATTTCACCTTCTCCATCTTTATTGAAATCCGCATCTAATTCCTCGGTAAGCCTGTTAAATGATTTGAACTGGTTTTCGTAAACTTCTGTTACGTTTATGGCTTTATATTGTCCGGTTCTTAATGCTAACTGAACGAATCCCTTCCAGCCCATTTGAAATTGTGCTTTCCCTTTGTATGGCACTATCCATGCGAAACCTAAATTCGGATCAATTGGAAGGTCAAGAACGGCGGCAGTTGCTGCAGCATTATAAACCGTCATAGGATCTGCATTCTGAAGCAGTTTATTTCCATTTACGATCTGCAGGACAGAAGAAATAAATCCTTGTGCTTTTTTTCCTAATAACTTTTCAAACTTATCCTGTACGTTGGTTTGATTGAAAAGTGTTAAGGCTGATTTTTGATTTGTTGCTGACATGATTAATTAATTGTTTTTGCGTACACGGCATACGATGTTCTACCGTGTTTTTTTGATGATGTTTGATAGATTTTCTGCTTTGCTTTAAGCTCACTGAATCGTCCTGAAATAGCGTGTATCGGAACTCCCAGTATATTTGCGATCTCTATAGTTGATTTAATCCCGTCTACTTCATTTAAAACCCTATCCTGCATTTTCGGTATCGTCACCTTTACTTGTTTGAATGCCAGTTTGGAATTTGCGTTGTTCCGCCCCCGGCTGTAGTCTTGAATATCCATACCTTCATTTTTGCTTTGGTTATTAATCAGGATTTTCTGATGTTCTATTACTGTATTGGAATACTAACTGATTCATTAGTTGATTGAATTCCAAGTTATTTTTGTTATCTCCTGTAAGCCTATTGAATAATACGTTAGGAGCGGTTGTTGAAATTGCGTGAAATAATATTGTAAGATCTGAACTACTTTTATCAATGTAATACTCACTTTCTTCATCGAAAATTGTTAGAAGTGCTTGAATTACTTTTGCGCCATACTCATTTAATAATTTCTCTTCTGATTTTGTCATGATTATTGATTTGATTGTTTAACTTTTGATTTTATATTTCGTTCGATTTGAATTGTCACGGTTTTAAAGCCTTTTTCAATACTGAAGATCTTTCCGTATATCTTTTTCTTTTTACCATCCTTGCCTCGCCTTGTAGCATATGAAGTATCTCCCGGTTCTTGATAGCTTAATTTTTCATCCCAAAACCAGCGGTCATATGTTTGTTCAATTAATTGGGTTTGCATGTTAATAGAATTTGTTTTTATACCAGTACTGCGTGTGATACTTTCGGGTGTTGACATTTAGAAATGTTACTTTTTCACCGAATATTTTTGCGAATAGTCTTTTCATGACAAAGTGTTTTGAATGGTTTCTAAAAACTGTGAGAACTGACTCTCACTTTCAACTTTAATGTCTTTTTCCCTACCTGTACCGATACATATCGAAGCAGAATTATTATAGACATATACTATTACTGAAGGTTCTGAACTTGCTATCTGTAATTCGTAATAAACTTCATCAGATACTTTTTTAGTAAAGTCCTTATCAATTAGAAATTCAGGACTTAGTATTTCTGCTAGGTTCATATCTCTGTGGCTTGTTTTTGTTTTACTCTCAATCGTTTTGTTTGCCAATCTTTCTCGTAAATAACCTTTGCTGTTTTATACATACGGAGATCGTTATCGCATACAACATAAAATCTGTAGTGTGGCTTTTCAGAATAAAGGGACCTTCCTGCCATTACTGGGAATTCGTTTGTATTTTCAATAACTACTATATGATACATATACCTAGTCCTATTTCCCGTCCCGTAGTGGTAAACTTTAAGCAAATCACCATCTAAAATTTGTTTGCCTGCTTTATCAAAGTAGATATTGCTTTTTCGTCCTTCTAGTTCCATGATTATTGTTTTTTAAGTAAGTATTCTATTGCGTAAACACACTGCTGTAGAAACCAGCATTTGAGAAGAAATAAAGCTTTCATGATGCTGTAAAATAATGGTTAAACGAAATTCGACCTCGTTGGATCATCTTTATATTCAAACTATACTGTGCCTGCTGGCAAGCTTCTCTCATTGTTGATACTCTTTCCCTGAAAAATGACTTCCCTCCCTTTCTGTAAGTCTGAAACCATCTTGCAATCATTCTTTTTATCTGCTTGTATCCAGGATTTGATTTTAAAACTATTCCCGAAACCTGCCCTAAATGATTCAATTGTTTAAACTCATTCGGATTTACATGTATTCTGCATCCCCCATCCAACCAAATAACCCCATGTACACGCATTCTGTTTACTCTGTGATCAAGCTGCTTGTAAAATTCAAAGCCCTTAATCTCTTTGTCCAAAATTTTCTTTACTTTTGCCATGATGTGGTAATTTTTTAATTACTTCGTTTTTGCCGAGTCACCTTTGCCGAGGTGGCTCATTTTATATCTTATTGGCTTTTATCTTAGCCTTTACATAATCTGAACAAAACTTCCGGATTTCCCTTTCATCCTTTTTACTTATTTTCACCTCTTGCCCAAGTGTTCGATTAATAAGTTCATTTCTTTGCTCTTGTGGAAGTTTGCTCAGATATTCTTGTGCTATTATATAGTCGGTATTCATGCTATTAGCTTTTCAATCTTGTTTTTTTGTAAGTTCGCTACCGCCTTTACTATTCTTAAAGTACCTTCTATATACTTTTCAGGAATTTCTCCTTTGTAAATCCATCTGTTGTTTACAGAATCTTCAGCTACTTTAAATTTTTCTGAAATTTTTTTTTTTGCTGATTTCTTATGATATGAATCTAAAATCATATACACATCCTTAATTTTTTTAACCTTTTTTACATTGACATCCATATATTTTTAATTATCAATTAAACAATAGTATTTTCCACATTTTTTGGTATTTGATATTTTATGTATCTTGCACCGTTGTTTGATACAAATATCGAAACTTTTTTCGAATAATTGAAATTATTTCGAATATATTTTCGTTTAAATATATAACTATCTGATTATGAGCGATATTAATTTTCGAATTAAAACATTAAGGGATCACTTTGCTAAGGGAAACAATAGCGATTTTGCTTCAATGATTGAATCAAGTGAAGCTAATATTAGAAATTATATTAAGGAAACAGAACCTAGAGCAAGTATACTCGTAAGTATTTGCGAAAAACTCGAAGTAAACGCTGAATGGCTTTTATTAGGTAGGGGTGAAATGATTATCTCGAAAACATTGTTTAATAACCAGGAGCAGAATATTCATTTTTCGAAAGAAGGAATTAGTCCTGAAGTTATTAATTTATTTGAAGAATACAAAAAAGCATTTAATGCAATTCAGGTTATTCAAGATAGAAAAATAGAAGTATTAAACAATAGCATTGAAACGTTGGCCTTAGAAATAGACGAATTAAAGTCAACAGTTAAAACTAATTAACAGAAATGATGAAGTTGCAAGTATTACTAAATGCTTTTTTTTTGTTTATTAATAAATAACCAATTTTAGAAGCTAGCATTTGCAAATCAGAAAATGTCACATCATGTATCTTATTTATTTCATCACGTATTTCATCAGATTTTAATAAATATTCTTTTTCTTTAAGATCTCCATTCGTATAATCTTCCCATAGCTTATTACTAAGAGAAATTAATATCGTTAACTTTTCAGAATTACCCAAAGACTTCATATTACTTCTTATCTCTTAATATTGATGAATATCTATCTAAAGTATTATTGAGGAATTCATTTTTTTCCTCAATACTTGAATAGTACTTTGCTTTTTTCAGGAGTAGAATTGCTACAGTTAAGAAAATTATAAATAAAGTAATCTGTGTGATTATGTATGCTAAATTAACGCTTATAAACACAAAATTTACAACAATTACTACTTG
>CBFQYI010000090.1:0-11992 GCA_965720825.1 uncultured Chryseobacterium sp.
GACAATAACAACTACTCCAATGATGTTGTAAGTAAGGGTTACTTTCTCTGATGATTTGAATGTTGATTCTTTAAAGAAGAACATCGCAATGATCAGTCTTAAATAGTAAGCAATAGATAGGGCAGAACCTAACACTGCTACCAATACTAAGAAAGCTGCACCGTTCATAGCCTGGGAGAATAAAGCAAATTTCCCCATGAAACCAGCTGTTAACGGAACTCCTGCCATTGAAAGCATAGAGATCGTTGCTGCTGTTGCCAGTAAAGGTTCAGTTTTTGCCAATCCTTTGAAGGCTCCGAAAGAAGTTTCTCTCTTTAATTTCTCTACCCAGATCAGACACATGAAAACTCCTACTGTAGATAAAGAATAAGCAAATAAATAAAATGCCAGGTTATATGTAGAAAGGCTTGTCATTCCGAAGAATACCAATCCGATATATCCTGCGTGAGATACTGAAGAGTAGGCCAACATTCTTTTTGCATTTGTCTGAGCAAGACCCATAACGTTTGCTAAAAGTAATGTAATGATTAAGAATACACCTAAAACATTAATCCACTCGTGAGTTACCCCAGCAAAACCAAGCGTCATCAATCTGAATAGGGCAAAGAATCCTGAGATTTTTACCACACTCGCCATGAAAGCTGTGATCAATGAAGGAGAGCCTGCATATACATCAGGACTCCACATGTGGAAAGGTGCTAAAGCTACCTTGAATGCCAATGCACAAAGAATCAGTAATACTCCTAATATGAACATTACATTCCCAGAATTGGCTACTCCGAAATCATGAATCTTATAAAGATCAAAACTTCCTGCACTTCCGTAGATGAACGCAATACCGAACAGTAAGAAACCTGTTGCGAATGCACCCATAAGGAAATATTTAATAGAAGCTTCGTTGGATCTAAGATCAGTTTTGTTAGCTCCAGCCATTACATATAATGGAATAGAAAGGATCTCAACTCCCAAGAACATCGTTACCAGGTTTTGGTATCCGAAAAGGATGATCCCTCCACATAATGCAAATAGCATCAATGCATATAATTCCGACTGGTGGCTTCTGTGGTTGCTGAAAGCAAAACCGCCCAGGAAGAATAATAATAAAGTTGTTACGATTGATATTTTAGTGAATAATGCGGTATTGTCACTGTACTCGTACATATGCTTGTAATGGTCGAAGAACGAACATTCCGGCATAAAACTTACATACAATGCAATGATTAATCCCAAAATCCCAATGTATCTTGCGAATTTTCCTTGTTCAAAAACTCCTGAAAATAACGCAATAACTGCCGTTAGGAAAACAATAATTAAAACACTCATTTCTTAAAATATCAAATTAACTTACCATTGATTGGTAGATAAACTTCACCGAACTACTCACCATGTCGATTACCGGTTGTGGGAAAATACCAAGTAAAATCACAAAAACCGCTAAACTTGCCAATACAGAAAATTCTACCCCTGATAAATCTTTTGCTGTACTTAAAACGGCTTCATCTCCTTCTCCAAACATTGCTTTTCCGTAGAATCTCAATAAATACACAGCACAAAGAATTACCGTAAGACCAGCAATTACTGCTGCTGTTCCGTTAAAATCATAAACAGATTTCAACAAAATAAATTCCCCGATGAATCCATTGGTCAATGGAACTCCCATTGAACCTAATATAATAATCAGGAACAACACCGCAAACTTAGGAGCTACTTTAGCTAAACCACCCATTTGTCTGATGTCTCTTGATTTAAATCTCTTGTATAAAATATCACAACAGTAGAATAATCCTACTACGTTGATACCGTGGGCAAAAGTCTGTACCAAAGCTCCTTCAGCTCCTTCCACATTGAAAGTTCCTCTAAGAGTAACTACTGCAGAAGCGAAGATCCCTGCTACCATCAATCCTACGTGAGAGAAAGATGAATACGCAATGATTCTCTTCATATCCGTTTGGATAATAGCAATCAAAGCACCGTGAACAATTCCTACAATAGCAAGAATGATTACGATCTGCCCAGAAATTCCTGCTATCGGAAGCGGAGTAATTGGAAGTAAATAACGCATTACACCATATACTGCCATCTTCAGCATGATCCCTGATAATAACATGGATCCCTGAGTAGGAGAGTAGGTATAGGTGTCAGGCTGCCATGTATGGAAAGGGAATACCGGTAATTTCACTGCAAAAGCAAAGAAAATAAACCAGAATACCACAGTCTGCTGTACTTCATTCAGCTGAGCATTATATAAATCTGTTAAAGCGAATGATGCAGAGTGGTTGTACACATAGATCAATCCTGCTAACATAAATAATGATCCCACGAATGTATATACGAAGAATTTCGTAGTGAACTCGAACCTTTTATTCTCTTGTCCCCAAAGTCCGGCAATGAACCAAATTGGAATCAAAGTTACTTCCCAGAAAATGTAGAATAACAATCCGTCTAAAGAAGTAAACACTCCTACAAGACCGAACTGCATCAACAGAATCAATCCGTAGAATGTATTTCTGTAGTTTACACTTTCGTTGAAAGATGATAAAATAATGATTGGAGCCAGAATATTGGTCAATAATAAAAGAAGCATGCTCATTCCGTCAACACCGAAGTGAAGAGAGCTCTTCATAAATTGTGACCATGGATAATTGATCTCATGCTGCAATACGCTGTCTACTGTCGGAGTAAAATCAAAATCCGAAAGCATATAGAACGTAAGGAGCATTTGTACCAATGCGATTCCAAGCGCCAAATATTTGCTGGAATTACTCTTCCAGGCAAAAACTAATCCAGAACCTACTAGAGGTAATAGTAATAATGTTAATAACAAACAAGACATTATTATTGTAATAAAAAGTTAACAATTAATATAATTCCCACCGCTAAAGACATGATAAGGATATATGTCTCTACATTTCCGTTTTGTACACGCTTCATAGCTTTTCCGCTGTCTTCAGCACCATCACCTACAAAGTTTACAAAACGGTCTAAGATACCCTTATCAAACATTTTTCCTCCGCGTCCTAATCCTTCAACAGTTTTTACAATCAATGCGTTGTAAAGTTCGTCAACGTATAATTTCTTAGCAGAAAGCTTTTCCCATCCGGTATAGTTTTCCTCTGCAACAGCCATCTTTTTCTTACTTACATAAGTATTTCTAACGATGAACCATACAGTGAAGAACATTAATACTGTAGCTGCTAATAAGATCATTTCAGTATTGAAAGGTACTCCTGAAAGAGTAGCTTCCATCTGGCTGAAGCTTTGTTCTGTAAGAACTGGCTTTAACCATTCCATCAGTTTAGCATAATGGCCGTGACCGATGAAGTGTGGCAGGTTGATAAAACCTCCGATTACAGAAAGAACAGCCAATACGATCAATGGTAATGTCATATTAGACGGGCTTTCATGTAAGTGGTGCTTTTGTTCTTCTGTACCTCTGAATTCTCCGTGGAATGTCAGGTAGTAAAGTCTGAACATATACGTTGCAGTCATTGCCGCTAAAACAAATAAGATGACCCAGTAAACAGGGTTTTTAGCGAAAGCTGCTACTAAAATTTCGTCTTTAGAGATCATCCCTGATAATAAAGGGAAACCTGAGATGGCTAATGTTCCGATAAGGAATGTAGCGTGCGTAAGAGGAATATATTTTTTAAGACCTCCCATGAAACGCATATCCTGCTCGTTGCTCATCGCGTGGATTACAGAACCAGCACCTAAGAATAATAAAGCTTTAAAGAATGCGTGTGTCATTACGTGGAACATTGCTGTTGTATACGCTCCAAGACCTAAAGCGATGAACATAAATCCAAGCTGTGAAACGGTAGAGTATGCCAATACTTTTTTGATGTCGTTCTGACGAAGTGCATAAAACCCTGCCAAAGCAGCCGTTAAGAATCCGATGAATAAAATTCCTCCCTGTACCGTAGGTGCCAAAGTAAATAAGAAGTTGGATCTTACTACTAAGTAGATCCCTGCTGTTACCATCGTTGCCGCGTGGATCAACGCTGATACAGGAGTTGGCCCGGCCATCGCATCCGGTAACCAGGTATATAATGGAACCTGAGCAGATTTACCGGTAGCACCGATGAATAAACTCGCTGTGATAAAGATAATCACTGTTCCGTCTAATTCAAATTTTGAAGCGTTTTCTGCTACAGAAAGATAATCTACAGCATTGGTCTGAGAAGCAATCATGAAGATACCGATCAATAACGCAAGGTCACCAATTCTGTTCATGATGAAAGCTTTTCTTGCTGCTTTACCGTATTCTTCGTTGGTATACCAGAATCCGATCAACAGGTAAGAACAAAGACCTACACCTTCCCATCCGATGAATAAGATAAGGTAGTTGCTTCCCATTACTAAAAGTAACATCGAGAAGATGAAAAGATTCAGGTAAGTAAAGAACTTGTAGAATCCTTTATCATGACTCATATATCCGATAGAGTATAAGTGGATCAGTGAACCGATACCCGTAATGATCATCACCATCATTAAAGAAAGCTGATCAATCTGGAATCCAAAATTGATTTGAACTCCATTTACTCTAAACCATTCAAAAGCTTTTACAATAACAGGCTGGCTTTCAGAATTGAAATTCATGAAAATACTTACTGCAATACAGAAAGATCCAAAGACCATAGCTGTAGCCAAAGATCCTACCAATATTTTGGGAAGATTTTTTCCGAATAGCCCGTTAATAAGAAACCCTAAAAGTGGTAAAAGTACTATTGCATATACTAGATTCTCCATTCTTATCCTCTTAATTTATTAAATATACTCACATCTACAGAACGGGTGTTTCTATATAGCATCGCAATAATTGCCAGACCTACTGCTACTTCAGCAGCAGCTACCACCATAATGAAGAAAACTAAAAGCTGTCCGTCACCGTTGCCTTTATACGCTGAAAAAGCTGCCAATAAAAGGTTTACAGAATTCAGCATAAGCTCTACACAGCCCAGAATCACAATAGCATTTTTTCTAAGCAATACTCCCATTACTCCCAAACAGAACAATACTGATGAAAGAATGATGAAGTAGTCCAAAGGGATGCTTTGTATAAATGTATTTACTTCTCCCATAATTTTATAAATCTTTTTTACCGATTAATACCGCGCCTACAATACCTGCCAGAATTAGGATGGAAGCAAGCTCAAACGGTAAAACATATTCATTAAACAAAAGTCTACCCAGATTTTTGGTAAGACCTACACCTCTGTCTACATTTTCAACAACAATGTGATTGTCTTTTACTCCTCTGAAAACGCCTAATACACCTACCAAAAGAAGACCTGCAGTAAAAACTCCAACAAATTTTAAAGTATTGTTCTTTTTACTTTCGTCTTGCTTATTAAGGTTAAGCATCATTAAAATATAAAGGAAAAGTACCATGATGGCACCTGCGTACACTATAATCTGGATGATTGCCAGGAACTGTGCATTGAGAAGAATGTACATTCCGGCAATTGAAAACATCGTAACAATTAATGACAAAATAGCATAAAGAGGATTTCTTGCAAATACAAAGTAAACAGCACTTGCCACTGCTAAAAACGCCACCAAGAAAAATAAAAACTGATCCATTATTTTACCGCATTTTTTTGTTTCTCGGATTGTCTTGTCGTGATATCAATCCTTTCATTTATTTTTTCAACTAGTTTATCTTTTCCGTAAATGAAAGAACCTCTGTTGGTTTCCACGTCTACCAACCTGTCGGTAAGATAGATGGCAGATTTAGGACAAGCTTCTTCACACATACCGCAGAAAATACATCTTAGCATATTGATTTCATATACTGAAGCGTATTTCTCTTCTCTGTAAAGACCTCTTTCCTCTTTAGTTCTTTCAGCAGCAGTCATCGTAATGGCTTCTGCAGGACAAGCTACCGCACAAAGTCCACAAGCTGTACATCTTTCTCTGCCTTCTTCGTCTCTTTTCAAAACGTGCTGACCTCTCCAGATGGTGGTTCTTGGTTTCTGTACTTCCGGATACGAATATACTGCGGGAGCACCCTTTATCACGGTTCTTACAGCATGCTTAAATGTAATCCCCATCCCTGTAAAGATGGCAGGAAGGTAGATTTTTTCAGCAAGGGTCATTTCTTTATTGGAAACAACTTTTGATCTGTTTGTAAGTTTCATTTAATTATAGATATTAGATGTTAGACATTAGATTTTAGACTAATCTTGTCTGTTATCTTAATTATTTAATATTGATGATTGAATATGATACGCTAAAGATAAAACTTTGATTTCATTATCAAATTTTCAAATCAGCTCATTTTCAAATTTCTTAGTTTGCAAATGCTAAAATTACAGCTCCTGTAATTAATAGGTTTACCAATGCCATTGGGATTAATGTTTTCCATCCTAAGTGCATTAACTGGTCATATCTGAATCTTGGAAGTGTCCATCTGATCCACATAAAGATCAGAATTCCGATTACTGTTTTTGTAAGGAAAGCTACAACGCTCAAGATTCCTGCCGCATTTTCTCCCCAGTTCTGAGTTACCCATTCAATACCAGGATAGTTATACCCTCCAAAGAAAAGGACAACCATGAAAGCATTGGAAATAAACATGTTCACATATTCTCCGAACATATATAACCCTAACTTCATGGAAGAGTATTCTGTAGAGTATCCTGTTACCAATTCAGATTCACACTCAGGTAAATCGAAAGGGTGTCTGTTGGTTTCTGCCAAAGCAGCTACAAAGAAAACAAGGAATGCAATCGGCTGGTAGAAAATATTCCAGTTCAATCCTGAAACCCAAGGAATAACGCCCCATAATTTTCCGGTTGTCTGGCTTTCAGTAATTTCTTTTAAATCCAAACTTCCTGACATCATAATGATAGAAAGAAGTGCTAATCCCATTGCCAATTCATAAGAAATCATCTGAGAAGAAGCACGGATAGCACCTAGTAATGAATATTTGTTGTTCGAAGCCCAACCTCCGATCATAATTCCGTAAACCCCGATAGAAGCCATACCGATGATGAAAAGTACACCAACATCGATGTTTGCTACCTGAAGATCAAAAGAAGTACCTGCAATATTTAAACTTTTACCCCAAGGAATCACAGCTCCTGTAATCAATGAAATAAACATTACCAAAGCTGGACCCAATACGAAAAGGAATCTTTCTGCATTGGCAGGCGTAAAGTCTTCTTTAAAGAAGAATTTTCCACCGTCAGCAAGAGGCTGCAGCAATCCGAAAGGTCCGGCTCTGTTGGGACCAATTCTATCCTGCATGATAGAGGCTACTTTTCTTTCCGCCCAGGTAGAGTAGGCTGCGATCGTCAATGATAGCAGGAAAAGTGCTAGTACAAGTATAAGTTTAAATGTAAGTAAATCCATTTTTTATTTTAAATGTTTGAAGATGGGAGCTGGAAGCTGGAAGTTTATCACGTCGTGGCATCAACTCTTCATCACATTACCAAATTTTTTATATATTATTAAAACAGCTAAAATTAAAACTGAAATTTAGGGTATTTATTAAACTCCCAGCTTCCAGCTTCCTAACTTCCAACTATTTTATTTTTCGTCTTTTTCACTGATTTCTTTAGCCATAGGATTGTCTAAAACTCTTAGCTCATCTTTAGGCTTTTCGTAGTGGTTCAATGAAATTACAGAATGTCTGTCGATATGTCTAGGACCTTCGATATTCCAGTCTGATAAAGCTTTTCTTTCGAAACGACATGTATCACAGATGAATTCTTCTACTTCACCCCACTGGTCTTTTCTTGCGGTTACTCTTACAATTTCGTCTCCTTTAAACCATACTACAGCTTTTCCGGAACACTTATCACATTTACAAGTTGCGTTCATCGGTTTTGTAAACCAAACTCTGCTTGCAAAACGTGCTGTTCTGTCTGTTAATGCTCCTACAGGACAAACGTCGATAACGTTTCCGATGAAGTCATTGTCTAAAGCTTTATTTAAATACGTTGAAATTTCAGCGTGATCTCCTCTGAAAAGGATACCGTGTTCTCTTGTTTCTGTAAGCTGGTTAGCAGTCAGTACGCATCTTGCGCAAAGAATACAACGGTTCATATTTAATTTGATGTTCGGTCCAAGATCATCAGCTTCGTAAGTATTTCTTTCGAATTCTGTTCTTGTGTTTTCCACACCATGCTCATATCCTAAGTCCTGAAGATGACATTCTCCTGCCTGGTCGCAGATAGGGCAGTCCAGCGGGTGGTTTACCAATAGGAATTCGGTAACCGCTTTTCTTCCTTCCTGAGCTTTCTCAGAAGTAAGATTTTTTACTTCCATCCCGTCCATTACATTAGTTCTGCAGCTTGCTACTAATTTTGGCATAGGACGTGGGTCTGCTTCAGATCCTTTAGAAACTTCTACCAGACAAGTTCTACATCTTCCTCCACTGGTTTCCAACTTGCTGTAGTAGCACATTGCAGGAGGTACAGATTTACCACCGATTTGTCTTGCAGCTTCCAGAATAGAAGTACCAGGCAAAACTTCAGTAGTCTGTCCGTCTATAGTTATTTTGAATTTTTTAACTTCTTCGCTCATATGATATGCTTTAAGCTTTATGCGTTAAGCAATAGGCTTTGTTATTTATATTTCTTTGTATTAAATGTATATCCAATTCCTCCCAGAATCTGTCCGAAAACAAAATCCTGACGTGCTTTGTCTGGTTTATTATTTAATGTAGTTTTAATATCCCACATATTAATATAACCGGCTTTTCCTTCTAATCTCAGCATCCAGTTTTTCCAGAATACTAAGTTAAGACTGGATCTGATATCGGTTCCCATACCCGCAACGTGAAAACGGTCACTTCTTTCATTACCAAAAAGTTTTACATTACTTTTCGGAAACATAAATCCGATTCCGGCTCCATAAGACCATACTAAATCTATATTTTTCTTATGAACAAGATTTTTGTATTTCTCAAGACCTAAGTTTTCATAATTAAGTCCGTCTGTATGTTCGAAAGTAAGGAACTTCTCATCTGCAAGGTTAACCTGCCCGTTTTGAACCATTGCTGCATATTCAGGATCTGAAATATGTCCTTTGAAACCAACAGTCTGGTTCTGATCCATTACATACTTCATATGGTCTATCCCCAATACCAAAGCTAAATTGTCTTTAATGAAATATCCTATTCTGAAATTATACTGTGTTACAGTAAACCAGCTCGGATCAAAATAGACAATTCCGAATTTTGTAGGTCGGTCCTGTGCAGTTACGTTATTCAATTGAAAATCGTATCCGTTTCCGGTAAAATGAATGTCAGAATTACTATAAGCGGCTCTGTTCCATCCATAAAACACGAAAACCTGACCCTTTTTGCTTAGTGGTAAAGGCTTTTCCTTTTTCTCAGCTTTAATCTGCTCTTTCTCACTCACTAAATATGACAAATCCTCTTCAACGGATCTGTTATAATTTACAGTATCACTCTTCTTGTTCTGTGCAAATACAAGATTCGACATCATTAAGCCGACAACCAATAATTTTTTCATCTTACCTACGCATTCTTTTCAACAGCCGGGATAGGATCTGCATAATGTGCCAATCCATAGTTTTGTGTCTGAGACAATTCCGGGTTTTTTACGTGCCACTCAAATTCATCTCTGAAGTGACGGATCGCTGCTGCAACCGGCCAGGCTGCTGCATCACCCAACGGACAAATTGTATTTCCTTCGATTTTTCTCTGGATATCCCAAAGTAGATCGATATCTTCCATTTTTCCTTCTCCTTTCTCGATTTTCTTTAAAATCTTGTACATCCATCCCGTTCCTTCACGGCAAGGAGTACATTGTCCGCAACTTTCGTGGTTATAGAATCTTGCCAATGTCATGGTGTGATCTACAATACACTGGTCTTCATCCAAAACGATGAAACCTCCTGAACCCATCATGGTTCCGGTAGCAAAACCACCATCTGCCAATGATTCATAGTTCATATATCTTGGCTCTCCGTTCACGGTTCTCAACAATAAGTTAGCCGGAACAATCGGAACAGAACTTCCTCCAGGAATACAAGCCTTTAATTTTTTACCATCTTTAATACCGCCGCAATATTCATCAGAATAGATGAATTCCTCCACAGTGATCGTCATATCGATTTCGTATACACCTGGTTTGTTGATGTTTCCACAAGCAGAAATCAATTTCGTTCCTGTAGATCTTCCAACTCCGATTTTAGCATACTCAGCACCTGTAATATCAATGATTGGAACAATTGCCGCAATAGATTCAACGTTGTTTACCACCGTTGGTCTCTCCCAAAGACCTTTTACAGCCGGGAATGGCGGTTTTAATCTTGGGTTACCTCTTTTTCCTTCAAGGGATTCAAGCAATGCAGTTTCTTCACCGCAGATATATGCTCCACCACCTCTCTGTACATAGATTTCAAGATCGAAACCAGTTCCTAAAATATTTTTACCTAAAAATCCTGCTGCTTTAGCTTCTTCAATAGCTTCTTCAAGGATATCCGGAATCCATGAATATTCTCCACGGATGTAGATATAAGAAGTATTGGAACCTAAACAGTAAGAAGAAATTAGCATTCCCTCGATCAATAAATGAGGAAGGAACTCCATCAGATATCTGTCCTTGAATGTTCCAGGTTCAGATTCATCCGCATTCACAACAAGGTGTCTTGGAACACCTTCAGGCTTAGCCAAAAAGCTCCATTTCATTCCTGTTGGGAATCCAGCTCCACCACGACCTCTTAGTCCTGAAGCTTTTACTTCTTCAAGAATTTCGTCAGGAGTCATCTTCAAGGCTTTTTCAGCGGCTGTGTAACCTCCCTGTTTACGGTAAGTTTCAAAGTAGCGAATACCTTCTATATGTGCGTCTTTAAGTAAAAGTTTTTTACTCATTGTTATTTGCTTCTTGCAATCGGCTTTTGGCTTCTTGCATTAATTATGATTAAACGTTAAGTGAATAATTTAAAATCTAAAATTTAGAATTTAAAATTTCTATTAGTCTAAAGCAACTTGTCCCTGTCTGCAAAGATCAAGGATTTCATCTACTTTTTCTATCGTTAAATTTTCATGAAAGAATTTTCCAAGCTGCAGCATTGGTGCGTATCCGCATGCTCCAAGACATTCAGCTGGCTTTAAAGTGAACATACCGTCTTCAGTAGTTTCCCCATCCTTAATGTTCAGTTTGGTTCTGATATGATCCAGAATTTTTTCGCTTCCACAAACCATACAAGGTCCTGTTCTGCAAACTTCCAATACATATTTACCTACCGGCTTCATATTAAACATAGTATAGAAAGTAGCCACTTCATATACTTCGATCGGTTGGATACTTAATAGTCCGGCAACATAATCCATCACAGGAACATCTAACCATCCTCCGAATTCTTTCTGTGCCAGGTGAAGTACAGGAAGAAGAGCAGATTTCTGTCTTCCTTCAGGATATCTTGCGATAATTTTGTGTACCTGTGCTAAACTTTCCGGTTTAAAAGCTATTGTTTCGCTCATTTTTTATCTAAGATTAAAGAACATAGAAAAAGAGAGAATAGACTCTGAAATTCGTGTTCTAAATTCAATTTATATTTAAATATGAAGAAAGAAGTCTTTTATCTTTCCTCTTTTATCTTATAATTATGCGTCTAATTCTCCCGCAATAATATTCATACTACACATCGTTACAATGGCATCTGAAATTACAGAACCTGTAATCATTTCAGGATATGCCTGATAGTAGATGAAGCATGGTCTTCTGAAGTGAAGTCTGTAAGGGCTTCTTCCTCCGTCACTCACAAGATAGAAACCTAATTCTCCGTTTCCACCTTCTACAGCATGATAAACTTCTCCTTTCGGTACATCAGTTTCTCCCATTACAATTTTGAAATGGTAGATCAATGCTTCCATTTTCTGATATACATCTGCCTTTTCAGGAAGATAGAAATCAGGAACATCCGCGTGGAATGGCCCTTCCGGAAGGTTTTCGTATGCTTGTTTGATAATTTTAATGGATTCCCAGATTTCTTGCTGACGAACCATGAAACG
>CBFQYI010000091.1:0-11984 GCA_965720825.1 uncultured Chryseobacterium sp.
CTGCTTTTACGTTTATCTTTGGCCAAGAATTGTACACGTTTTAAAACCACAAATTACATGAAAAATCTAAGTATTTTGATGAAGGGAATACTGTTTCCTTTGTGCTTCTCGATAAGTTATTCAAAAGCGCAGGTAGGTATTAATAATTCAAACCCTCAAACCACTTTCCATGTAGATGGAGCAAAAGATAATCCCTCATCCGGAGCTCCATCTTCTATCCAAATAGCCAATGATGTTGCCATTACTTCTGCCGGAGAAATAGGTATTGGAACCTTAACGCCAGCTGTTAAGATAGACACACGTTCAATAATAAATTCAGACAACTCAATCGGAATAGGAGAGACCAGCCAGACCGCCTCAGCGGCAGGTGGAGGAGCTGTAAGATATAATCCGCTGAATGGTGGAAAAATGCAGTATTCTGATGGTGTGATATGGCAGGACCTTATTTCTTCCCCTACCAAAGCGGTAGTTGTTGCCAATCTTCAGGCCGCCAACTTTGCGGTAAAAATTCCTTATCAGGTTTCTACAGGTGTTGTGGGATGGACGGAAGTTTCCGATCCAACAGGAAATTTTACTCCCGGAACAGGTGTTTTTACAGCGCCAAGAACCGGAGTGTATCTTATTTCTTTTACCTATGACTTTGTAAGAATTCCTATTGTTTCAGGCTACTTTTCAGAAGCAAGATATGTTGTGAATGGAAATACTACCGTAAAGAAATGCGTGAAATCTTATTCCAATATTTCAAAACAGGCACAGGTGGCCGGATCGTGTGTTGCCGGAGTTCAGCTGAACAAAGGAGATACCCTTCAGCCTTATATCTATCAGTCTGTTTATAACGGAAACCTGAGTCTGAGAACAGATACATCTTCTGCAAGCAATGAATATGGCTTTGTAAATCTTTCTATTTTAGAACAATAACACATTTGAATATGAGAAAAATATTAGGACTGGCTTTCGTCATTTGCTGTGGCATAGGAATGAAAGCACAGATAGGAATCAATATGTCTTCTCCGGAAGCAACTGTACATATAGACGGGCAAAAAAATACCACTGTTTCTTTACCTTTCAGCTACTACGATGACGTTGTCATTACCCAATCTGGAAATCTAGGGATAGGAACAAAATCTCCCAAAACAAGACTTGACCTGAGATCAGGAGAACGTTTAAACGCAATAGGAATCGGAGGAACTTCACAAACTGCTTCTGCAGCAAAGGCCGGAGCGATGAGGTATAATTCCGGGACTCAGGATCTGAGCTATTCTAACGGAACTTCTTGGGTAGCATTGGCTCATAAGGCTCCCAATGATTTTGTGGATGCAGAAAATGCTTCCCTACAAAGTTTCAGTGATGGAGTACAGGCAGCTGTTATCGGCTGGACTAAGAAAACAGATGTGAATAGCAGCTTTAATGCAGGGACAGGAACTTTTACCGCTTCAAAAACAGGAGTATACATCGTATCCTTTACCTTTTCATTAACTTCTGGAAGCATTGCAAATGATTCAAGGTATGAAACGTTGATCCAGACCAATTCTGCGTCTTCTTCAACCAATAAGGTATTCAAATGTGTAGGAAGTTATCCCGGAAACAATACCATTGGAAATCGTGTTGCAGGAAACTGTTCCGGGATTTTTAACCTGAATCAGGGAGATAATATTACCGTAAGCCTGAATCAGAAACTGGGAAGTTCAAAAACACTGGACACGGATTCTACGCTTACTTCTTTAAGTATTTTCGGATTATAAAAAGATACATGATGAAAAAGAATTGTTTACTGATTTTAATGACTTTAAGTTTCCAGTGTGCATTTTCACAAATTGGAATCAATACTCCAAACCCGCAAGGCATTTTACATATTGACGGGCAGAAAGATAATCCTTCTTCCGGATCAATATTTACTCCAGCTCAGCAGGCTAATGATATTCTTGTAAATAATGCAGGCAAACTAGGAGTAGGAACTTTGAGCCCTGCTGTAAAAGTAGATGCCAGAAATTCCGGAAACGGAGCGATTGGTTTTGGAGCTTCTACTTTAACAGCTGTTGCAGCAGATGAAGGAGCAGTACGCTACAACAACGGAGTGGAATATTCCAACGGGAATGAATGGCTTCCTTTGCTGACAGCACAGCCTGCCAGTAATAAAGTAATTGTGATTGCTGCCAAAACAACGAATAACGTGAAGCTTGCAACTCCTGCTACTGCAACGGTAACTGCCGGTTTGCAGAATAGGGCGAGTAACTACTTAGTAGACTGGAGTAAAACGTTTGAAAGTAACTCGGGTACAACTTTTAATGCCGGAACGGGTATTTTTACAGCACCCAGAAACGGAATTTATGTAGCCACTTTCACCACGGACCTGGCTCCGCTGGCCATTAATTATACTACTGATCCTTTAAATCCTATTCAGATAGAAGCCATCTGGCAGCTTTATGATAGTACAACAGGATTGGCTACCACCAATATTGTCAATACAGTGAAATGCGCCAATACCATGTCTTCAAACAGTGTCGGAAATATTGATGCCGGAAGTAACTGTACCGCTTCATTCTATATGACGGCAGGACAGAGGCTGATGCCTTATATCTGGTTTAATTTAAATAATTCAAACGTTGCGAATTTCTCGCTTAATAATACGGGAGGTTATAATAATCTGACCATAGCAGAACAGTAATCAGGAGATCTCATCAAGGGTTTTAATAAAAGCAGAAGGATGCAGCCCTGTAATCTTCTTGAACTCAAGAGAAAAGGCACTGTGAGAGGAATATCCCGTGATTTCAGCTAGATGATTGATCTTATATTTTCTATATTGAGGTTCGTTTTTCAACTGGGTGACAATATAATTGATCCTTAGATGATTAATGTACTGATTGAAATTGAATTTTTTATGTTTCTTAATAACCGTTGAAAGGTATTTTGTGTTGATATTCAATGTGTTTGCAAGGTTGTAACGAGAGATGTTTTTGTTGTTAAACTCAAGGTTTTCTTCAAAAATTTTTAATCCGTTTAGTATGTTTTCCTCTACTTCAGGCGAAATTTTTATTTCCATCGGAGTAGAGGTGTTTTTTGTCTGAATATCCTCAGAAGCTTCCTGTGGATCTTCTTCATAGACAACAGGTGAAATCCCATCTTTGTAAATTTTAGCAACTGCTTCTTTATGTTTTTTTCGCAGACGAATGCTATTGAAAATAACGGCCCCTAAGACAATAATCAGAGTAAGACAGGCTATAATAAGCCCTTTTGAGACAGAGTGACTTTCATTCAGTTGCTGGTGGAAGCTTTCCTCTTTTTTGGATAATGTTTTGTTGACGGCCATGGCTTTGTTGTAAGCAATGCTGTCTTTTAAGGTAAGGGTTTCAATTTTATACTTTTCGGTATTAGACTCGTCGTGGAGTTGGGCATATGCTTCTTCAAGATTCTTGGTTACCTCAATCTTTTTTTCATTAAAACCATACTGATCTACAATGGCCAGAGACTTATGAAAGTACAGCACTGCACTGTCTGGCTTATTCTGTTTTGAAAGAGAAAATCCGATATCATTAAGAATGTTGGCCCGAAGATAATAATTGTTTTCTCCTGCCAGCGAAAGGGCTTTTATAAAATAAGGCTTGGCTTCCCTGAATTTTTTTACTTCAGATAAATTATAGCCCATATTGGTGTAAGCAGAAATCAGCAATTCATTTCGCCTGGCAGTATTTTTTAGCTTCTGAAATTCCTGAATAGCACTTTTAGAATAAAATGCCTTCTCTTTGTATTGATCCTTATTGAGAAGAATCAAAAAAGAATTAAAGATCATGCCTTTCAGTTCATGTCCTTCTTCCGTATTATTGGTTTTTACTTCTGCCAGGGCATTTCTAAGACTTGTAGAAGATTCTTTAAGCAATCCGAGCTTTGCATACTGAGTTCCCAGCATTCTGTACGCCAGTGCCTTCCCAATGCTGTAATTGCTTTGCGTAGCTATTTTAAGCGCCTTATCTGCAAAATCAAGACTTTTTTCAGCATCTGATTGTAAATAGCTGTTGAAAGACTTTAAATAATAAGCCTTTGCAAGAAATTCCTGGTGGTTTCTTCTCTGGGCAGAATCAATGATCTTATTCAGAATAATTTCTGAACTGTCAGGATTTTTAGAAGAAAGCATGCGGGCATACTTGTATTGTCCCTCAAAATCAAATGATTGAGCAAATGTTAAAATTGAAATAATAAGGAAGAAAAAGAGAATAATTTTTTTCTTCATTGTGTGTGTTTTTTATTTTTTCTGGTACTTCCAGTTGCGGCTTTTACCTTCAGCAATCCATTCCAAAGACTGTTCCAGTCTCTTATTTCTGGTAGCTTCTGTTTTAGCCTCGGAAACCCATGCAATATACTCTTTTCTGAAAGACGGTGAAGCCTTTTCAAAAATTTCTTTTGCTTTTGGCTGGGCATTTAAGGCATTCTGAAAATCATCAGGAATTTCCATTTCTGTTTTGGAAGGAGCTGCTTTTTTCATCGTAACACCCATATCCGTAAGCTCCATAGCTTCTTTAATTGCTTTTTTCAGCCGAGGTTTAGAAGGAAGATCCCCGATTTGCGCAATTTTTCCTAAACTGAACATTGAGTTTTTCTCAATATCCTGAGTAATCTCCTGCATGCTTTTCATTTCCTTTTCCAGCCAGAAACCAAAAGTACAGTGTTGTTTGAAAGAAGCCATAGCACAAAGGTTTTTCCCTTTATAAATAAAATGGGGAAAGCTCCACTTCATGGTTTCTTCGGCATCAGGACAGAATTCATGAACGATTTCACGGATGTAATGCAGGATAGGTTTTGCAAAATCCTGTGATTTTTCAATATATGCATCAATTTTTGGACTGTATTTCTCCATCGTTTTTATTGGAATAATTGTACAATTTCATTAACAAGGAATTTTACCTGATCAGGTCTTCCTCTGTCATTTTTAGGGTTGTTGGAATAGCTTCCGGTTTTTACAATAACCATATTGTACTCCGGAACCATAATGATATATTGACCCTGTAATCCCAGGAAATAATAATGTTTGATGGGGTTGTCATGATTAATCCAAAGTCCCATTCCATAAATATTTTCAGACTTTTCTGTAGGAGTTCTCATCTGTTCAATGAAATCTTGATTAAGGATTTGCTGATCTCCCGCTTTTCCGTCATCCAGAAATAACTGTCCCAGTTTGGCAAAATCTCTTGCATTGGAATGAATACAGCAATAGGTTTTTTCCATTCCATGATTATCTGTAGTCCATTTAGCATTCTGTTCCATTCCCAAAGGAGCCCAGAACTTTTCTGATAAATAAGTTGCCAATGGCTTATCAAGAGCCTTATGCAATGCGAAACCAAGCAGTTGGGTAGAACCGCTTTGATATTCAAATCTGACTCCTGGTTCTTCTTTGAATTTTCTTGTGAATACAGCTTTTACAAGGCTTTTTCCATAATAGGCTTTAGCATTGGGAAGGAAAGGATTGTTGTAGTCTTCATTCCAATCCAGGCCGGCTTCCATTTGAGCCAGATTTTTAAGGGTAACCTGATTTCCGAAGGGTTTATTTTTAAATTCAGGATAAAAATCTGAGAACTTTTCATCAATAGATGGAATAATCCCTTCTTCCAGTGCTTTCCCCAAAAGCATCACAGTCACTGCTTTTGCCATAGAAAAAGAATTGGTTTGGGATAGCTGGTTGTAGCCGTCCCAGTATTGTTCATGAAGAATTTTCCCGTTTCTTATCACCACCAAAGCTGCTGTTCTGGAGTGTTTTAAGTTGTCAACTAAATATTTAGGTAAGTCTTTTTTGTTATATTCAGCATCCTCTTCCCAGAGTCTGGGCTCTTCTGTTGCAATAGGGTTGCTGGGGAAAAGATCTCCGTCATCAATATATGCGCTTGACTTTCCTTTAAGGTAGGTTTTGGAAATACCACTAAATAAATAATCATATCCCAAAAAATAAGCTGCCGCTGCACCTGCTACAGCTCCACCTATCATATACTTTAGTAATCTCATTTTTTCATGAATGGGTCTTTAACAAATTTAGAATAATTTGGTTATAAAATTTAAAATGAATCAGCAAATAAGTTATTTTTGTTCTTATTGAAGAAAACTATGACCAGAAAACTTTTTGTATTGGGGTACTTCCTATTTTCAATCATGGGAATAGCCCAGATTTATAAACCGATAGATACCGCAGATTATATACAGAGAAAAGCATTTTTAAAGAGTTTTGAAGGAAATAATGAAGCAACTGTAAAGAGATTAAAGTCCCAATATTCCGGGAAAACAGGTTCTGAATTATCCAAAATTTATAAAGAATTCGGAACTGATTTTGAAAAGCAGGTGAAGAATAAGGATTTTATCTTTAAATCTGAATTTGAAACCAGTATACAGTCTATGATTCAACGTCTTAAAAAGAATAATCCTACCATTCCTCAGGACCTGAAAATTTTGATTGCAAAAGACAACACGCCCAATGCCTATTGTCTTGCTGATGGAACCTTTGTCATCAACATGGGGCTTTACAGCTGGCTGAATAATGAGGAACAGATTGCTGCGGTGATTGCCCATGAGCTGGGACATAAAATAGAGGAACATTCCCTGAAGACTTTTTTGAAAATTATCGAACAGGATAAACAGGATAAAGTGGTGGTGCAGAATATAAAATCTACTACAACAAGCAGAAGTCAGGGCCAGAACCAAAAGGCTTTCGATATTTTTAAAAATACAGCCTACAAGAAAGGAGTAGAAAGAAGACAAAGCGAAATGCAGGCAGATTCTCTGGGGTATGTCATCTTTAAAAACAGTGATTTCAAGAAAGCAGAATTCGTCAATGCTCTTCAGAGATTGCAGGATTTTGATACCATTTCACCGAGGGAATTGAAGGTAGAAACGTATAAAAAACTATTTAATCTTCCCAAGCAGGCATTCAATGAAAAATGGATGAAAAAGGAAGATTTCTCTTTGTATAATTATAATTTCTATAAAGAAAAGCTGAACAAAGATTCTCTTGCTTCTCACCCTGAGGTTTCCAGAAGACTAGAAGTCCTTAAGAAGACTTTTGCAGAGCTTAAAACCCCTGTTGGTCCGGAAAAGCCCTCAGATCTGTTTTTAACATTAAGGAAAACGGCGAGGATGGAGATCTTACCCAATTATTTCCATTCAGAAGATTATGGTTTGGGAATCTATGCTGCCATGCAGTTTTTGCAGGATGAAGAGGAAGAAAAATATTATAAAAGCTGGTTGGGAAGATGTTTTTCCAAAATATATGAAGCAAGAAAAAACTATAATCTGAACCGGTATCTGGACAGGATAGAACCCAAAAATCAAAGCGAGAGTTACCAGCAGTTTCTGAACTTTATGTGGAACTTAAGCCTTGATGAAATAAAGAATATCGCAGATTTTTATCAGGCAAATGAGAGAGCCCGTTTTTGAAATAATAGAAAATTCTATTGGCTTTAGCCAAAACCTAAAGAAAAACCCTGATGTTTAGTCAGGGTTCTTTTTTGTATTAATAATTTAATTTTTCCAGACGGATCTTATTGAATTTTTCTTTTTCGTTATACTCACGAAGCAGGATGTAGCCTTCTTTTCCAACGTATGGTGTTACTGCATAATTGTCTTTTTCAGAAATTGGAATAATCTCCTGTTTGAATTTTCCATCAATAATGGTATTGATAAACAAATTCCATCTTTTCTGCCTGGTTACCTCGTCTTTTTGATAGTCACGATAGAAAAATACTACGTCTTTCCCACCGTTGAGGTATTGTGAGAAGAGATAATCGCTGTTGACCCATTTTGATTTTTCCTTTTCAAAAACCTGAACATTTTTCACTTTGAAATCTTTATCCGTGTAGATGTATACAAGGTCGGTGGTTTTCGGAGCGTTGTATTGCCCTGCCGGTTTGTATTTTTCGGATAAAATACCCACACTTCCATCATTCATAAAGTACATATCTTTGGTCTGAAGCATGTAACCGCTTTCTACCATTCCATATTTGTCGACCTTTGGAAGAAAAGCAGAAATATTGGGTTCATAATTGATCGCTTTCATATCTACCGAAAAATCAGATTTGTTAAGGATCATTCTTGCAAATCCTACAGATTCTGAATCATCATAGTTTCTTCCCAACAGAACTACTTTATCATCAAAAGTTTTATCATTATCAAGTTTTCTGTAGTTGGAGTAGAAGGATTCAATATTGTCTATTGTATCATCAGATAATCCGGTAATCGGTTTGTTGGATGTTTCTTTTCCGGTTTTCATGTCAAGAACCATCAGATTGAATGTCTTCTGCTTGTCATTCACTTTCTTCAGGATACAGTACATATAGTTTTCGTCTCTTTCCAGAACGGATAAAGTGGTGTACAGTTTTTTACTTCCGTCAGTGTTATATTTGTATCTCCAGATTTCCTTTTTGTTGTCATCAAACCTCATGAGGCTGTTGCTGTTTTCGTACTTCCCGTAGTCTTTGTATTCAACAGCAAAATAACCACCTTCTTTCAGTTCTCCTACTGCAGAAACGTAGTTGTAGCCTTTCTCTTTTTTCTCATCACGGTTTTCCTTACGTTGTTCTTTCCAGCTCTTCGGTTCGTTGATCTCTTTGAAAGTACCGTTTTCCAGATAATCGTAATATATTTTTCGGGTAATAGAGTTGGTTTTCGGATCAATTACCATAGAAACCGGAGTAAATACTTCTTTGCTTTTCACAAGAGAATAATCCATCATGGAAGGCTTTAAGATAATCTGACCTTTAAAATCAACATATCCCAAATAAGAAGCAGCCGTGATATCTCCTTCAAACTCTTTATTGGCAACAGGGTTGAGGTTTTTGTCCAGGATAACATATTCAAACTTCTTGGTTTTATCACCGGATTTACCGTAAGAATATAGAGAAACGTAGCCGTAAAGATTGTCTTTATCATCGAATAGAGCATTCATTCCCACATGGTCGCCGGCAGCGAGTGTCGTCAGGTCCTGAGTTTGAGAAAAAGCAAATGTCTGGATCAGTCCAAACATCATCAGCGTTATTTTTTTCATGGTTAAAATTTGAGCGATAAAAGTAATAAATTAACCCTTATGTTGCGAAAAATAAAAAAGCCCTGAAAATAATTCCAGGACTTGCTATATAAAATAATTAATAGTATTCGTAAAGCCAGTTATGAGTACTTGTTCCATACCCTGAAATGTCGTATGTAGTAACAGCTTTGGTAGGATAGTTATCTCCGTTAAGCGTGTAAACTGCGGTGATTTTGTTGGTTCCATTGGAAGAACCAGAGTAACTCTCGGTTTGATTCAATAAATTATTATAACCTATTTGACCATCACTCACATCAAATAAATTGATCTTAACAAAACCTTTAATCCCTTTCATAGGGTTATTGAAAGTGTCATAAGTATTCGTAATATTGTAGGTAACTCCGTTATGCGTATATTTGGCTGAAGCCACATTTCCGGCATTGGTTAAATTAACATCCACCTGTGCAAATACAAGATTGGAATATGTTCCTGTTGAAGGATTATAAGTTCCGCTTTTATACTCATCAAACTGAACATGGGTATCACTGAGGTACTGATAGATTTTGGTATAGGTAAGCGTTCCCTGTTCTTTATCAGTTATCTTTTCCGTTGAAAGCCTTCCATTAGAATAGGTGAATTCTCTCATCAGAACCAGAGCACCACCAATGAACTCTTCTGTTTTAGCAATATAATCTCCACTGTAAGTATAAACAACTCTATCATCATCCAGTGCATTATAAGTTTCTACAAGTTTATCGCCATTATATTTGAATTCCACCACATAGGGCTGACCACCCGGATTGACGTCTGTTGCTTTTTTTAAGAGATGAAAAGGCCCGTTATTATTGTTCTGAGAATTATTGCTGTTGTCTCTGTGGTCGGCCGGATTATCATTAGAGACACAACTTGAGAGCAATGCCACAGCAAGTGATGAAAACATCAGTTTTTTCATGGTTATTATTAGTTTAGTTTTTTAATCCGCTAAAAATAATCATTTTTGTGGTAGGTTGTTCCGGAATGTATGAAAAATAAAAAAGCCCTGAAAAACAGGGCTTTTAAACTATAATTGAGAAAGTAAATTTCTGAAGTTCGTTTTCTCATCAATGATTCTTCTCAGCTCTGAAACAGGAACTCTTTCCTGCTGCATCGTGTCTCTGTCTCTGATGGTTACCGTATGATCCGTTAAAGAGTCGTGATCTACAGTGATACAGTATGGAGTACCAATAGCATCCTGTCTTCTGTAACGTTTTCCAATCGCATCTTTCTCTTCGTAGAATAAGTTGAAATCGTATTTCAGGTCATTGAAGATCTTTTCTGCGTATTCTGCTAAACCGTCTTTCTTCATCAATGGAAGAATAGCCGCTTTAATTGGCGCTAGTGCCGGAGGTAACGATAAAACTGTTCTTTCTGAACCGTCTTCTAACGTTTCGTCTCTTAGGCAATGTGAGAATATAGAAAGGAATAATCGGTCTAAACCTACTGAAGTTTCCACTACGTAAGGAACATAGTTTTCATTTCTCTCAGGATCAAAGAACTGAAGTTTTCTTCCTGAGAATTCTTCATGCGCTTTTAAGTCGAAATCCGTTCTTGAGTGAATACCTTCCAGTTCTTTAAATCCGAATGGGAAGTTAAACTCAATATCAGCCGCAGCATTCGCATAGTGAGCAAGCTTTTCGTGATCGTGGAACCTGTAGTTCTCATTCCCCAAACCTAAAGCTCTGTGCCAGTTCAGACGTTTTTGCTTCCACTGCTCGTAGAATTCAAGTTCCGTTCCCGGAGCTACAAAGAACTGCATTTCCATCTGTTCGAATTCACGCATTCTGAAGATAAACTGTCTTGCAACAATCTCATTTCTGAACGCTTTACCAATCTGAGCAATACCGAAAGGAAGTTTATGACGTGAAGTTTTCTGTACATTCAGGAAGTTTACGAAGATACCCTGAGCTGTTTCTGGTCTCAAATAAAGATCCATTGCACTGTCCGCAGAAGCTCCCAGCTTTGTTCCGAACATCAGGTTGAATTGTCTTACTTCCGTCCAGTTTTTAGAACCTGTATCAGGATCTGCGATTTCAAGCTCCTCAATCAAAGCTTTTACATCAGCAAGGTCTTCGTTTTCCAGAGATTTTGCCAGTCTTGAAAGAATAGCCTCTCTTTTGGCTCTGTATTCCAGAATTTTTGGATTCGTAGCCACAAACTGATCTTTATCGAAAGCATCCCCGAATCTTTTCGCTGCTTTTTCGATTTCTTTATTCTCTTTATCTTCAATTTTAGCACAATAATCTTCCACCAAAACGTCTGCTCTGAAACGTTTCTTGGAATCTTTATTGTCAATCAATGGATCGTTGAAAGCGTCTACGTGGCCCGATGCCTTCCATGTTGTTGGGTGCATAAGGATCGCCGAATCAATGCCGACAATATTTTCGTTAAGCTGTACCATAGCTTTCCACCAATATTGTTTGATATTATTTTTTAGTTCGGCACCGTTCTGTCCATAATCATAAACAGCGGATAAACCATCATAGATCTCACTCGATGGGAAAATAAAACCATATTCTTTAGCGTGAGAAATCACTTTCTTGAAAACATCTTCTTGCTTTGCCATAATTTTTATGTCTGATGTGCAAAAATAATGTTTTTTATTGGGAAAATATTAATACCTGTAAGATCCTACATTAGAGATGGTCATCAAGATGCATCCTCCGGCACCAATGATAAATAAAATACCTGCAATTACAAACAGTAATATCTTGGCTATTCTGTATTTTTTTAATGGGACAAAAAGAATTGTAGCGATCGTTATAACAACAGAGATCACAATCAATTTTACAAAAAAACCAAAATAGTCTGTCATTTTTTTTTAAATTACGGCAAAAACCTTTTACTAATATAAACAATTTATTTAGAGCTTAGCCATAAGGAGCCAGGAACCTGCTTTCGCTACTCGCTTTTTGTGGATTTTGGGGGGGGGTATGAGGCCCCCCAAAACCAA
>CBFQYI010000092.1:0-11927 GCA_965720825.1 uncultured Chryseobacterium sp.
CCTTTTATCGGATACAGAGCTTTTGATATCATGAAAGGATATAGTGGCACAGGTACTCCTCATTATTATCTGGATCTCAAAAATAATGGTGATGTTCATTTTGGATACGTCCAGGTAAATCAGGCCAGCGGAGAAGAAACCACAGAAGAAATCAATGTTGGTCAATACGCACCCAATAAGGTAATGAAAGTAGTTTTTAAAAAATATGAGGAAACGTTTTTCGTAAAGTTTGATAAAGAAAAAATTTACCTTACGGATGAAAAAGGAAATGTTAAGAATCTTGAAGGTTGCTGCTCATCAACTGAGAGCGTCAATAAAGAAACCTGCACCTGCGAAAGCGAATTTTTTAAGTAGTACAATACTATATAGAGAAAGCCACTCCATTCGGGGTGGTTTTCTTGTTGTTGAGAAGCACACAGTAATTGTAAAAAGTACTACTGTAATTTTCCATTAGCAAAAACTTTATACATTTGTAACAGCTCACATTCACATCATAGGCTCTCATTCTTCAATCACCGGGATTTTACGGTTTATATTCTGCTAAAATATCTTTAATTTTGAAGGGTGATTTACACCAATGAAACATTTAAAAATTTTATTTCTACTTCTTCTCTTTCTTACTGTATCATGCAACAGGAAAGAAAATCATCCTTACACGTTTTATTACTGGAAAACCAAACTGAAGCTTGACAATGCAGAAAAGAAAGCATTGGATAAAGCTGCGGTTCCTTACTTATACACCAGATTCTTTGATGTAGATAAAGTGAACGGAAAGTTTCAGCCAGTAGCAGTGATTACCAAAGACCAAAGTTTTCAGACAGACAAACAGATTGTTCCTACGGTTTTCATTACTAATCAGACCTTGTTGAGTATCTCTGCAGAAGAGATCAGATTTCTGGCAGAAAGTATTCATCTTTTAATTCAAAAGAAAGCAGAAGAATATCACCTGAAAACCAATAATGAGATTCAAATCGATTGTGACTGGACTCCCGGAACACGGAATGATTATTTTAAATTTCTGAAGGAGCTCAAAAGAGTTTCCGGAAAAGAAATTACCTGCACGCTTCGTCTTCATCAGGTGAAAGATAAAAAACAGACCGGAATTCCTCCTGTGGAAAAGGTATATCTGATGTGCTACTCTACTTCATCGCCTCTGGAAAAATCTGATAAAAATTCTATCCTGGATGTGAATATTCTGAAAAGCTACCTTTCAAAGATGGAAGATTATCCTATCAAAAATATTGAAGTGGCACTTCCCATTTATTCATGGGGGATTGTCACCAATCATTTAGGAAAACATAAACTTATTAATGCCTTATCGAAAAGAGATCTGGAAAACTCCAATTTCAAAAAGATTTCAGATCACGAAGCTGAAGTCATGAAAGACGGATTCTACTTCGGAAGTTATTTAAACAAAGGTTTCAAAATAAAGGTAGAAGACATCTCCGAAGAACAGCTTAACGATGTCATTGTATTTTTACAGAAAAAAATCCCGCATTTTAATATTATTTATTATCAATTAGATAGTAAATTTGTTTCAGACCGGAAATTTTAATCTCATAGAGATAGAGGCATGCTTGCCAGAACACTACCATCATACAATATTAAAAATAAAAAACACTACACACCCTATGAAAAAGTATATTCTTTCACTTGCGGTCGTATCACTTTTCTATACACAATCTGACGCCTGTGCGTGGTCAGATCCTGATTATGATTACTTCAACCTTTTTACGCAAACCATCATCAAAGACAAGGCTTATCTTCCCTTCCTGCACAATTATTCAAGCAGATTTTATGGAGGATATAACTCAGCATTGATTCCTGATGACAATGTGGAAACCTGGAAGAAGTTTTTCAACAATCAGCTGAGCTATTCTGAAACTCAGAATCTGGTGTATAAGATGAGTATGAACGACCTGAATGCTTTAAAGAACGGAAACCCCGCCAACCCTCTTTTACAAAAACTAGGCACCGGATTTTACCAGAAATATAAGGAAGGCATTGATTATTTGATTGAAGCCAAATATCTTGAGCCTTATATGAGCATCAATTATATAGAAAGTGAAAACTCATTCTATTACGACAGGGATGCCAACAGAAAAAATGCTACCGCTCTTGATTACCATAAAACAATTGCAGCTTTAACCTCTTTATACAACGCAGCGAGAAATCCTGAAATCAAACAGCGTTACGGATATCAGCTGGTACGTCTGAATCATTATACAAGAAATTACGATTCTGCAGTACAGGCTTTCAAAACGTATGTAGAGCCTATCAAATTAAAAGGAACGGTGTACTTCATGTCTCTGGACCAATTGGCAGGAGCACAAAGAGGACTGGAAATGAACAGTGATGCCAACTGGAACTTCTTCCAGGTATTTATGAACAGCAAAGACCGTAAGGAATCTGCATTTGTTTCTATGAAGCTTTCAGACACCGCATCTTTCAGCAATATCATGAAAAGAGCCAATACGAATGAAGAAAAGAATATGGCTTATTTCCTTCTAGGATACGAGGACTTCAACAATCCTATTCCGATGATGGAAAAGATGTACGAGATCAATCCTGATTCTGAGATTCTGAAGGTAATGGCTGCCAGAAGTATCAATGAACTTGAAAGAAGCTATCTGCCTACCTACTATTACACTTCCGATGCTCAAAAAGCAGAAGCAAAAGAAAATTCTAACGATAACACTTCACAAGATAAATCAACAGATCAAGCCAAAACTGAAGTAAAGGAAGAAAAGCTTTCTTTCTGGCAGAAAATTGTAAGGTTCTTCAAAAATCTTTTCGGAGGTTCCAAATCTGATAAAACAGGCGATAATGCTAAAGCAGATCAAAGTGATGATGAGCTGTTCAGCAATCCGGACAGAATTCCTTTCTATAACAGAACGGGTTATTATTATGATGAAAAGACACAGGACTTCCTGGACAGCATTGAAAAATTCACAGATAAAACAAAAGAAAAGTCTAAAGACTATTACTGGCAGATTGCAGATGCTTATCTTAAGTTTTTAAAGAAAGACTATAAAGCAAGCTCTGAAATTCTGAATGACATCAAAACGACCAATCCGGAATATCTGGAGGAAATCAAGAGAATGAAAGTTCTTAATGATATTGTTTCCCAGCCGAAAATTGATGCAGATTATGAAGATCATCTGATGAAAGATTATACAGAATACTTTGTAGAGAAAAAAGCAGAAAAAGATACTGCTGCTACAGATAATTTCGATTATTATGGTGAAGTACCTTCTACTGCAGATTTCCTTAAAGATGTTATAGCAAACCGTTATTTTCTTCAGGGAGAGGACGGAAAATCATTCCTGATGAATAATAAGCTTTCGGATCTCCAATATAACCCGAATTCCAATCTGGTAAAAAGCGTGGAAGAGTTTTACAGAAAGCCAAATAAAACCCAGTTTGAGCAGCAGATCATCGCCAAAAACATGGACAGTGTAGGCAATATTGATGCCTTCTTCAGTACCATTTATGGAGACAGAGCCATGAGACTTGCCGATTTTGAAAAGGCAAAAGCTTATTATGAAAAAGCAAAAAGCTTTGCAGGGATTCCAAGACAAAATTATGACTGGAATGAAAAGAGCGGTCAAACCATCACTCCAAAACAATATGCTCCTGCAGAGTACAACGGATTTAAAAATATTTCAGATCTTGTCTTCGGACATAATGTGTGGGAAAGTTTCGGAAGTCCTGATACGGAAAGTATGAAAGCAGAAAACTACACTGATTTCCCTTTCATCAAAACAAGCATGGATAAGCTTGAACTTGCTGATGCGCTGATTCAATTGAAAAAAATTGGAAACGGTACGGGTGAAAAAGCAGCAAAAGCCAATCAGCTTATCGGAAACTTATTATACAATACTTCTATCTTAGGGTATTACCGCGAATTGTTTGTTATGGATATCGACAACAGTAATGGTGGGAAATATGATTTCTGGAATACGGACAGAAAGAATCCTTACAAGTATTATTATAAAAACTTTCTGGATACTTCTTATATTGAACCTGATAATTTTGACCTGTCAATCAATTATTATCAAAAAGCACTTAAGCTTTCCAATAATAAAGAGGAAAAAGCAAGAATTTTATTCCAGATGGCAAGTGCTGAACAAGGTAAGTATTACCAATATGAAGCGAAAGCTCCAAAAGACTTTGATTATTCTGATCCTAAATGGTCTGAAAAAGAAGATGCCCGCCAAAAGGAAATGGACAACCTTAAAAACCAGAAATACAGAACCTATTTCGCTCAGTTAAAAGCTCAGTATTCTGATACTGAAACAACGAAGAACCTGATGGGAAGCTGTAGTTATTTCAATTATTTCATGCGATAATATCATCCATAAAAAACCTCTGATCACTAGACTGTAATCAGAGGTTTTTATTTTATTGTTGACAGGATTATTTTTTCACAAACTTAGTTGTGCTTTTCTCTTCCTTATTATTGATCGTAATAAAATAGATTCCTTTTACAAGAGCTCTCACATTAATTTTACCTTCCCCTATCGTTCCCTTTGCAATCATCTGTCCCGGAGCACTGAAAATTTCATAAGAAGCGTTCGAAGAAACGTTCATCACATTCAATACATCTTCTGCAGGGTTTGGGTAGATCTTAACAGATTTCACATTTCCAGCTTCAGCCACTGCCAATACACCGGATACTGTAGCCTGTTTCACTGCGTAAAAGACATTTCCGATGGCTGAAACTCTCAGGTGAATGGTTTTTCCTGCTAAAGATGCCGGGATAAAAACATCCGCTGATCCAGTGTTTGGAACTGATGCAGCAAGGTCATTCCAGGTAACTCCGGCATCTTCTGTATAATCAATTTTTACGTTAGCTACATTATATGGAGATGCTGTTGTTCCTGAAACGGTCCATGCAATTGCAGAATTGACATTGGGTGTTAATGATGTTGTATTTACAGTAAACGCGGCTGCAGATCCTACCACTACAGTCTGAGTAGCAGAAGCAGTCTGAGCCTGTCCACCCGGTTTATTATCTCTTACCGTCACGCGGAAGTTTGTAGTTCTTGCTACTTTACTTGCAGCTTCAAAATCCGTCGTATTTTTTACAGCTCCTCCCAATACAGTTGCCAGCTTAGGGAAATATCTGGTAGGACTTGCTGTAGGTGCCCAGGATCTGAAATTAGCACCAGATGATGTGTTACCAATAGCTAACGCTCCATCACCTGTACCTCCTGATTTACCAATACCATCAGCTAATAAACTGGAATTTACCTGTTCCCAGCAATAAGTCAGAGCATCTCCATCCGGATCTGTTGCTGATGCTGTCAGTACAAATGCTGTAGATTTAGGAATGGTATAAGTTGTATTCATTGCGGTTACAACCGGTGGATTATTGGTGATAGGTGTTTCCACATCAGCAGTTACTGTATCAAGATTAACCTGCACCTGGTCAATGCTTACACTATGAAAATAGGCATCAGAATGTTGCTGAACATCTGTATTGGTCCCTGTGATTCCGGCATAGCCCATAATCGTAGATCCCGATCCTGGTTCCACATAAGTATTAGAGCCTGTGTCTTCATTATAACTGAAGGTATGATTATCCCCCAACTGATGCCCCATCTCATGCGCTACATAATCTATGTCGAAGTTATCTCCCTGTGGTATACCGTCCGCAGGAGAAGTATAGCCGCTTCCTTTATAGTTATCTGGGTATGTATAAGCATAATAATTACCTGAAGAATCCTGGCAATCACTTTGTGCAGCGGTATAAGAGGTCGCACTGATATCACTATTTCCTATACAGCCGATACAGCCAGCATTTCCACCGCCACCTGAAGCTCCGAACAAGTGCCCTATATCAAAATCCGCATCTGTAACGCCATAAGTTCCTCCATGCAATGCATTCATTAGCTCATAATTCCATTTACACTTATAATCAGCTGTACTGTAGGGATCATTAGCAGAATTGGTAAAGATCAGGTCAGGAGCATTGATTGCATTGACATGTACATTAAATTCTTTTTCAAATACCCCATTTACCCTTGATAAAGTGGCATTAATCTGAGTAAGCGCACCCCCAACACCACTAAAATAAGCAGTGTACTCACCTGTCACTGACATCGCCAATCTTAAGGTGTGAAATGTTTTATTATTAGATTTTGCAGCAATACCTGCATCTTTCAGTTTTTGAAGGTTAACAACAGATTCTTTATCTTCCTTTGTAGAACAGGTAAATGCATATCCACTTTTATTAGTTTTTCCATGTACAGAATAATAGGACTTATCTGAAGTTGCAGGCTCTATAAACTCATATTGACCGTCGGTACCAATGATCATAGACTGAAAATCATTCGGAGCAACGCTGAACCTGATATATTTGGAGGGATCATCCACTCCAGTTCCAACATAAGAACCCAGCTGGTATTTATTAGCCAAACTTTCATCCATTACCGGAAAACTATTGACTGTAAATTTCTCTATTTTTCCTTCAAGAGTAGGAATATTGATCGTAATGGGAGAACCTTCGCCTATTTTTGGAGTTCTTAGTAACTGTGTTCTTATCTGGTCAATATCAAGCTGGTAGTAAACAGAATGATCACTCTTTTTTATTATTTTTTGTTGAGGCAGCCCTCTACTCCACTGGGCATTTGCTGATATTGCTAACAGAAATACCGACAAGCAAAATATTTTTTTTTTCATATGTTTTTTTTAAATAAAAGTAAATATTTATCAAAAAAAACACTAAAAACAGGATGAAAAATAAAAAATAAACGCCAAAATCGTCAAAATACCAATTGGGAAATTAAAAAACATCCACAATACCGTAAAGATTATGAAAATTTTTAATTAATTCTTTTTTTGCTTCTGCATCCATTCTTCATGTCTTCTTTTAAAAAACTCATATTTATAATCATGATTTATCTGGGCAACATCAATAGAATGAGACATATGAATATCTGTATCCTTTTTGGCAAGTTCTCCCAGCTTTTCATAATAGATATGGAGCTGATCCAGTTCTGTTTCTGTTAGATCTTCAATATCCACAATACGATTACTTGCTTTTTCGTGAGCCGCAATAAGCTCATTGAGTTTAATCTGAATCGCTTTCGAGTCTTTGTTCTGAGCTTTCTGAATCAGGAATACCATCAGAAAAGTAATGATTGTAGTTCCGGTATTGATGACCAGCTGCCAGGTTTCGGAATAGTCAAAAAAAGGTCCGGAAACCGCCCATACTACCACAATAAGAAAAGCTCCCATAAAAGCATATGGACTTCCAGTAAATTTTACAGCCCAGTTTGAAAATTTCTCAAAAAAGCTATGGTTCATTTTTCCCATGGTTGTCATTTTATATGATTGATTAAATGTATAAAATTACCAGGAATAACGAATAGTAAATACAAACAAAAAACATTAAGACAATACTGCTGTCTTAATGTTTTTCTAATTAAAATTGATATGAATGTTTGAAGTATATTATTTGATTTTCCCTGAAAAACGGTTTTCAAGGTTTTGTTTTTCTTCCGCTATCATACTCTTTCCGATTTGAGCAGATGGAAAAGGTTTTGAATAAAATGATGTATTATTCCAATGATTCCTCCACGGAGAAATGTTACCCCAGGAGTATATGCTCGTAGGATCATTGGAGTGTTTTTCAATGTTTTCTCTGGCTATTTTAAGTTCTTCTTCGGACAAATGTTCTTCGGAACATGAAGTTAAGCCAGCTATGGCAATCAATGATAAGAATACTGTTCTGGTAATTTTCATAATATTTTTTTGAGTTAGAATTTATAGTTTACCTGTACAGCAAAGTTTCTTGGCTGAATCTGGTCAATGTACCCACCTCTGAAATAAGAGTTATATCCTACAGAATCAAAGATGTTATTAAAGAACCCTCTTAATCCTAATCCATTTTTGAAAGAATATCCTATCTGAGCATCTACTGTAGTATACTGCGGCATAAAGAAAGGCTTTTCTCCCGGCTGGGTTCCGTTCACATGGCCATTTTCCGTATTGCTATATTTTTGTTTATAATCATCCACCGGTCTTTCTCCTACAAAATAAACTCCTGCTCCTACGTCAAGACCTGTAAGAACCCCTGTATCGAATTTATAATTTAACCATGCATTAGCAGAATGCTTAGGGGTATTAATAGGTGCTGAACCGTTTACAAATGAAGGACTGTCTTTATACTGTGCATCCACATAAGCCCATCCCGTCATTACCTGTAGATTGGGAAGAATTTTACCGATCAACTCCACTTCAACCCCTTTTCTTTTTAAGTTCCCTGCAAGTGCATATTTTCCTGTAGGATTTCCACCATCAAGAAGTTCGTAGGATAAATTATCTGTATTGATATCAAAAACGGTTACATTAAATCTTAATCTTTCATTTAGCCAGTCCGATTTAATCCCAGCCTCCCATTGTTTGGTAGTAGATGCTCCAACAGTTCCTCCGCTGAACAATACATTATTGGAACTTCTCAACGCTGTAGTACTTGTATAGGAACCAAATATGTTCATATTTTCAATCGGAGAGATCATAATCCCCAATGAAGGATTCCAAGCGTAATCTTTTTCTTTATCTGAACCGATTAGTCTGCTATAACGAACTCCTAAATGAGCTTTAATATATTTGTTGAACGTAATAACATCCTGCGCCATTAATCCCATAGTAGGCGCTACTGTATTAATAGCATTCGCTGTTGATAGGTCTATATTCACTCCAGCAGGAAGAATATTGTTGATTTCATTCAGAACATTAATCTGATCTACATCTTTAGCTTTATAAGAAGTAGTTGTAACATTAGATTCTTTCCAGTCAAAACCTATCTGAAAAGTATGTTTCATAAACCCTGTCATTACATCAGTCCCAATAAAATCAAATTGAAATACTTTATTTAAATCTTCCCTGTCAGATCTTGTTAATGTTCTGTTACGGAATTCTGTTGGATTATCTCTCTTTAAAGGAGCCAGAGCTGCACCTACAATTTCAGTCTGATAAGATGAGCTCATATAAGCAGCTCTTAATTTTAATTTCTCAGTCAGCTTTCTGTTTACAGTTGTTGAAAAGTTGAATGTTTCAGTCTTTGCATTATCTGTAGAAAATCCAAGGAATTTTCTTCCCGGCATTCTGTATATTGCCTCAGTGTCTCCTTTAGCTAGGTTTACAGTTCCTCTATCCGGTGTTGTATTGTTATGCATATAATCCATTTCCACTACAATTTCCGTTTTATCATCCGGACGAATGGCAATAGATGGATTTACATAAATACGTTCTGTATTAATAAATCTTCTGAAGCTGTTATTATTTTGATAGGCAGCATTTAATCTAACAGCAACCTTCCCTTGAGAATCTAGCACTCTCTGGAAATCAACTGTTGGTCTATAGAAATCCCAGCTTCCATATCTGAAACCTACATTAGTCTGATTGATAAATTTAGGTATTTTTGTTACCACATTAATCACACCTCCTGCTGATCCCAGACCATCACCAATTCCTTGTGTAACGGCAGCAGAGCCTTTAATTATCTGAATACTTTCTATTCCCTGCATATCAGTAAGCATTCCCGCAGTACGGAAATCGGAATCCATCTGTACTCCATTCTTTAAAACTGGCACTCCTCGGTATCCTCTGATAGACATACTTTCTCTGGTCCCTCCATAGCTACCGAATTGGGTCACTCCCGGAACATTCTTTGCTACATCAGTAACGGTCAGCCCTCCCAGGTCTTCAATTACTTTATGAGAGATTACAGAAATACTCTGAATCTGGTCTCTGGTTTTTAAAGGCAATCTTGTAATTGCTTCCAAACCTTGCGGTTGCTTTTTTCTTTCACCGAATAATTCTACTTCATCAATTTCTTTCGACTTTTTGATAGAATCATTAACTTTCTGTGCATTTACAAAAACCCCACCTAATACAAGCAGAGAAAAGGATACTACTTTATTCATCTGATAATTTTTTGCAAAATTATTATTTTTATTAATTCTAAATAAATAAACAAGAGTGACATATGTCATCCTGAAAAGACCTATTAATATCAGATCATTAATCATATCCAGCGGCCTATTGTAATCTCCAAACAGATCTATAGCATCCTTAAGGGTTATCCTTCCAAGGTCTTTTATGGTTAGAGAAAGTATAATTCAAAAAAAGCAGATTTGGTGATATACAAATCTGCATCCTTCGCAAGTTTTAGCATTTTGATTGTATGCATAAAAAAATCCGTCCCTAAAAAGGAACGGATTGTATAATCATTGCAAAGTATGCATTTATCACACTTTAATTTCAACGTCTACACCTGAAGGAAGTTCTAATTTCATTAGAGCATCAACAGTTTTAGAAGAAGAAGAGTAGATATCCATTAGTCTCTTGTGAGCTGATAATTGGAACTGCTCTCTTGCTTTCTTGTTTACGTGCGGAGATCTCAACACTGTGAAGATTCTCTTATTCGTTGGCAATGGAATTGGACCGTTTACAACAGCACCAGTAGCCTTTACCGTTTTTACGATTTTCTCAGCAGACTTGTCTACCAAGTTGTAATCGTAAGATTTTAGTTTTATTCTGATTCTTTGTGACATTTCTTTAATTTAAAAATTAACCTTTTGCTTTAGCTATGATTTCTTCAGCAACGTTTTGTGGAGTAGCTTGGTACTTCTCTAATTCCATAGAAGAAGTAGCTCTTCCTGATGAAAGTGTTCTTAGAGTAGTTACGTATCCAAACATTTCAGAAAGTGGAACAGAACCTTTGATTACAACAGCTCCATTTTTCTCTTCCTGACCACTGATAGTACCTCTTCTTTTGTTAAGGTCACCAATGATGTTACCCATATATTCTTCTGGAGTTACAACTTCCAGTTTCATAATAGGCTCCATAATTACTGGCTTAGCAGCACGTCCCGCTTCTTTAAATCCTAATTTAGCAGCCATTTCAAATGAAAGAGCATCAGAATCCACCGCGTGGAAAGATCCGTCTTTAAGAATAACTTTAATACCTTCAACTTCGAAACCAGCCAAAGGACCGTTTTTCATTGCAGCTTTAAAGCCTTTTTCAATGGCAGGAACAAATTCTCTAGGAACGTTACCACCTTTGATCTCATTGATGAATTCTAAACCAATTTTACCTTCGTCTGCAGGTCCTAGTTCAAATACAATGTCAGCAAATTTACCTTTACCACCAGATTGTTTTTTGTAAACTTCTCTGTGTTGAGCAACTTTTGTTAAGTTTTCTTTGTACTCTACCTGAGGTTGTCCTTGGTTTACTTCAACTTTGAACTCTCTCTTCATACGGTCAACAATGATATCTAAGTGAAGCTCACCCATACCAGAGATAATCGTTTGTCCAGAAGCTTCGTCAGTTCTAACAGTAAACGTAGGATCTTCTTCTGCCAATTTAGCTAAAGCGTTACCCATTTTATCCTGGTCAGCTTTAGTTTTAGGCTCAACAGCGATACCAATTACCGGATCAGGGAAAACCATAGATTCAAGAACGATCGGGTTTTTCTCATCACACATCGTATCACCAGTTTTGATAGACTTGAATCCAACTGCTGCACCAATATCTCCAGCTTCAATATATTCTACTGGATTTTGCTTGTTAGCGTGCATCTGATAGATTCTAGAGATTCTTTCTTTATCTCCTGAACGAGTGTTCAAGATATAAGAACCTGCATCCAGTCTTCCAGAGTAAGCTCTGAAGAATGCTAATCTTCCCACGAACGGGTCAGTAGCAATCTTAAATGCTAATGCAGAGAAAGGCTCGTCTACAGATGGTTTTCTTGTGATCTCAGCGTCTGTTCTTGGATCAGTACCTTTGATATCATCTTTATCCAATGGAGAAGGAAGGTATTTACATACTGCATCCAACATAAACTGTACTCCTTTATTCTTGAATGAAGAACCACAAGTCATTGGGATAATAGATAAATCGATAGTAGCAG
>CBFQYI010000093.1:0-11850 GCA_965720825.1 uncultured Chryseobacterium sp.
GCGGTTCCAGTTTTTCATCAAAAGCATCCATCCACTGTTCCAGTTCTTCAATTTCTGTTTCTGAAATAATGATCGGAAGACGTGATTTTCCGTTGGCTAGCATCAACTTATCCACAGGGGTTGCCGCTTCTGAACCTACGGTGAATAAATCAAACTGGATTTTCTTCAACTGTCTCAACACTTCTTCATCTTCGATATGACTTTTTGCAATCCCGATGAATGAATTCAGCTCGTCTATATTTCCATAACTGTCTACTCTTGCACTGGCTTTGGAAACCCTTGTTCCGCCATATAATGCAGTCTGACCTTTATCTCCTGTTTTCGTATAAATTTTCATAGGACTAAAATACTTTTTTTTGAACAATGTAAAAAGTAAAATGTAGTAATAACGTACTATTCTATCTGAAAAAAAATTACCTGACATTCATTAATGTCAGGCAATTTTCACATAGGTTGGTTGTATATCTTTTGAAATTGCTTTCTCATTGCCAAGCATGACAAGCCAATTTCAATTCCTTATTGATGAGTTAAAAAGTGTAATTTACATTAAGCTGAAAAGTTGTTCCGTTAAAACCAAACTGATTGACCTCCCAAGGGTATTTGAATCTCCCCCCAAGATCTGTTACAACGTCTCCCTTGCTGTCTATTACATCCGGATAAATATTAAATAAATTATTTACAACTCCGGAAACTTTAAGATCATTCGTAATTTTATAGGTTAGAACAATGTCTGTAACTACCTTACCGGAAAATGTCTGATCTTTGGCTGGATCAGTGGCATGCTGCCATGTAACAGAACCAAAGTACGTATTATTAAGGTTAAAATTAAACTTGGTAATGTCATACGAAAGACTCAGAATCGTTTTTGTTTTCGGCCTTGCAGAGATGATTCTGGATTGTTCTTTTCGATCAAAAAAGTTTTCTGAGTAACCATTTTGAGCCAAAATAGGGGGAACAGCAATATTATCTACTATTTTAGTTTCGTTATAATTGAAAGCAGCAATAATTCCCAGTTTTCCTTTGCCAATAGCGGACGTATAATAGTTAGCTACGAAATCTACCCCTTCAGTCACTGTATTTACAGCATTGGTGAAAAACTTCAGGGAGGTTATTTTGTTATTGTTTAATATGACTTCCACAGGGTTTGTCAGATCCGGACTTCCAGGAGCACCGGTTTTGTAGCCAATATCTCCTGAGAACAGTACACGGTCTTTAATTTTTATTCTATAATAATCTGCTGTAATTGTCAGGTTTTTAAAAGGTTTTACGGCCAATCCCCCGGTAATGTTAAAGGCTTTTTCAGCATTTAATTTAGGAACCCCAAGGTCAGATCTTATAATTTGAGAGTCATTATTAAAAGTACCCTGATTAGCTACCGTATTCCCTGTAATTTTAGTTTGAATATTGGAATAATAAATCTGGTGTAAGGAAGGGGCCCGGAATCCTGTAGAAACAGACCCGCGGAAAACCAATTTATCATCTAGTAATTTATACCTTGCATTTCCTTTCCATGAAACATTATTTCCGAAATCACTGAAATTTTCATACCTCACCGTTCCTCCAACTAATAAGTTTTTTGTAACGTCCCATTCAGCATTCATATAAGCTCCGATATTCTGACGGTTTTTATTGACTTCATTCTGAGGCTGCAGTCCCGGAAATGATTCTGCACCACTTCCTATATAAGACGCTTCTTCTCCTGCTCTTGCCTGATAATTTTCATTGCGCACTTCAGCTCCTGCTCCTAAAACAAGCGCACCAAAATCCCGGCTGATATCTACGTTTCCTATAATATTACTGAACTGGTGGCCACCTGCTTTAAAATAGGTTGGTGAATTTGCACCTAAAGACGTATTAATGGTATTTCCTACTGTATAATCTACTGCATTAGAACCAAAGGTTGCACTCCCATCAAAACTCCATTTTCCAAACATACCTTTCCATCCGGAAGTTAAATTATAATCATAAACATCTGTTTTAAATTCCGGTTGAAATCCGTTGTAAGCCTGTCCTTTTGGAGTTAATAACCCAAAATCTGAAGTTACCCAATAGGGAGTTCTATACAAAGCAAAACTGGTCCCACTTCTGTAAGTTGTCCCTCCAAAAGCATAAAATTTACCCGTTTCACCTGTTGGCAACTCAAAATTGACAAACATATTGCCCACTTTTGTCTCCGGCTGCCCAATAATCATTCCTAAACCAGGATTAGCTTGCGTCCAGGCATTATCCACGCCAAAAAGTTCATCTTTTGTAATAGAACCTGCGCGGTTTGTCTTATTTTGAGAGGAAAATCCGAAGGTAAGATTCAGACTTCCGGTTTTTGCTACTTTGATTCCTGTATTAAAATCTGCTCCGATATTAAAACCATCGCCTTTTGAAGTAATACCTGAAAAAAGATTGACAGTACTTTTTCCAACACTGTTCTTAAGAATAATATTAATAACTCCTGCAATAGCATCAGATCCGTATTGTGCAGATGCTCCATCCCTCAATACCTCTACGTTTTGCAAAGCTGCGGAAGGAATACTTTTCAGATCTGTACCTACTTCACCTTTTCCGGGGGTATCATTTACATAAATTAAAGCACTTTGATTTTTTCTTTTACCATTTACCAAAACCAAGGTTCTGGAAGGCCCTAATCCTCTTAAATCTGCAGGATCAAAGTGAGCTGTTGCATCAGAAACGGTTTGTTGTGATGAATTGAAAGAGGGAACGGCATAGGTTAAAGCTTTATCAAAAGTAACCTGCCCTGTGGATTTTAATTGTACGGCGGAAATATTATCAATAGGAATCGCTGAGGTAATGATGGTTCTGGGCTTGGTTCTACCTGTGGTAACTACCACTTCATCTATTTTATTTTGTTTTATGCTGTCCTGAGCATATCCCATTGCACCAGCTCCGCTTAATACTAATGCATAGATTTTTCCATTAAATAAATTATTCTTCATGCTAATTGTTAATTATTCAATAAATCTAGTAAAAAAATCAACATTAAACATAAAAATAAAACATATAATAATAATTTGATTTCATATTTGCGAAAATTATACCATTTCATAAAAACAACAATTATTCTACAAAACATAAATTGATTTATTAATAACATGAAAAAAAATAAATCAATAACACCATATTTGTATAAAAAAATAAATTAGTTAACCTCAGAAATAAACATGATTTTATTCGTTCTGACAAGTAGCTTTCAACGGGTTGAGATGGGTTCGCTGATGGCTTGCAATGAATGGGAATAAAAAATGGCCGGGAGAAACCGGCCATATCCAAATTATTTATTTACCTCTACGTATTGTATGATGGTCTGATTTTTTGGGTTGTAGATAATAGTACTACTCTTGGGAAATCTTTTCAGCTTATAATACTGAATGTTTTTATCGGATTTAATATCTTCCAGAATGCTGGCATCAAATGTATTGTCAGGAAGGAATTTCGATAGGAAACTTATTTTATCTATGATGTTTTGTCCATCAATCTTACGGGCAGTTTTATCAGATTTACTTTCATCAGAAGTAGGCTGGCTTTCTAAAAACGGAAGCAATACTGCAATATCAGCTTTATATTTAAAAATATATCCTTCAGGTCTTCCGGGAATATTGATTTTCTTTCCTTTTTCTTCAGAAACAATAGATGCTCCAGTACTTGGGAAAACAGTATTAAACTTAACATCCTCAGAATTGGTTAAAGAATTGATAGATTCATTGACTGTTTTCTTTACGGTTTCTTCAACAACCTGTTGTGTTTTTTGCTGTACAGTTTCTGTTGTTTTCTGAACAGTCTGATCTATTTTTTCCTCTATCTTATTGCATGATACTAATAAAAAAGCAGTGATAACAGGCAAAATATACTTCTTCATAATTCTAATAATAGCGATTTTTTTATTAATATACTTTTCTTCTAACGCAAAAGTAGGGATCAATATTTTAAGAAAGAAAAAATATTTTTTTATTATCCGAAATCCTACTGACAAACTGTTGTCATTACCCTCTCTTACCTTTGTATCAACAACAAACAAAACAAATACATTATGACAACTACAGCAACAGCCACTAAACAATTCATGACTTCTGAACAGCTATTAAACGACTGGCAGGGACACAGAAATCTTACAAGAAGAGTAATTGAATCTTTTCCTGAAAAAGAATTATTTGAATTTTCGGTAGGTGGAATGAGACCGTTTGCAAAACTGGCAGTGGAACTGATTGGTATTGGAGGGCCAGCTTTAAAAGGAATTGTGGAAGGAACTATGGAAGCTTACAACGAAGAAGCATTCAATCCAAAAACAAAAGAAGAACTTTTAAAAAAGTGGGATGAACAAACGGACGTAATCAACCATTATTTTAATCTGATTTCTGAGGAGCGTTTCCAAGAAACTTTCAATTTGTTTGGAGAATATGAATTTCCGGTATATCAGAACATTCTTTATTTTGTAGATAATGAAGTTCATCACCGTGGACAAGGTTATGTTTATCTGAGAGCTTTAGGTATTGAACCTCCTTTCTTCTGGGAGAGATTTTAATTTCAATAAAAGTGAAGAGGTAAAATTGCAAAAAGGTGGAAATCATAAAAAATACATCTGCAATGTCATTTTCTAACAGTGATTTTCTCCATCTCAACAACTTATATCTTTTTTTGCGACACAACAAATTGACTTTTTTGCAATTTTGCCTCTTAAGCCATTTCATTTATTTGCCTCAATTAAGTCTTTAAACCTCAACAGCTATCTTGTTGGGGTTTATTATTGATGTCTTTCAACCATTTTTACCAGCAGTTCATTCAAACGGACACGAAGACTTTCCGGTTCCAGAACTGTAGCATAATCGGCAAAAGTGATGAGCCAGCGGGGAAATCCGTCGCTGATCCATTCTGTTTCAAAAGTGAGTTCCATACCTTGTTCGGTTTCTACTTCTTCTATCAATCCGTAGTATTTTTTAGAATTTACCAGGTGATTCATTATTTTTTTGTCAACCAGAAGTTTGGCTTTAACCTTATTTCCATTTGATTTTTTACGGTAATCATTCACTTGCCCATATTCCTGCAGGAAAGGATTCTGTGTTTTTGAGATTTCCAAAATTCTGTCAATACGAAACTGTCTGAAATCTTTCCTCAGGGTACAGTATGCCATAATGTACCAGATATTAAATTCGAAAAACATCCCGACTGTTTCAATCGTTCTGTTATTCACTCTTCCATCTACCGTCTTATATCTGATATTGAGCTGGGTTTTCTCTGCGATACTTTCCAGAATAATAGGAATTACATTTTTAAGAGAATCTCCGGAATCTGTATGAAAGCTGAAAACATCAATCTGCTTTTCAATATTTTTTATCAGGTTTTTATCAGAATATTTCAATACCGAACGAACCTTTTCCATTGCTGCCTGATAGTGATTTCCTAAACTTTGGTGGGAAAATTTCTGCATCAGTTTCTCAGCAGTAATGAAACTTAACACTTCTTCTTTGGTAAACATAATGGGAGGAAGTTTGTAACCATCCATTAAAGAATACCCATTTCCCGCTTCTCCAACAATAGGAATACCCGCATTTTCCAGGGTTTTCACATCACGATAAATGGTTCTGATGCTTACATCGAATTTTTCAGCCAGATCCTGTGCCCTTACAACAGGTTTCGACTGTAATTGGGTAAGGATAGCCGTTACCCTGTCGAGTTTTTTTAGATAGTGATCGTTCATGATGTAACAAAGCTAAAATTCTTTTTTGAGGTATGACTTATAAATGAGATGGCTTTTTGACTTTAATTTTCTTTAAAAGTATTCACCAGTTTATCGAGATTCAGGCTGCGGGCTGAGGCATCAAAAATCTCACGGTAAGTTCCTTCTTTATTGTACAATTCATCATGAGTTCCATTTTCCACCACTCTTCCTTTTTTCATCACATAAATGATATCCGAATCCAGAATCTGTGAAAGGGAATGGGAAATAATGATCACCGTTCTGCCTTCTTTTATTGCATCCAGAGAGTTTTTGATCTGTTCGGTAGCAATAGCATCCAGACTGGCTGTCGGTTCATCCAGAAAAATGATTGGAGGATTTTTAAGAAATAGTCTTGCAATGGCAATCCTCTGTTGTTGTCCCCCTGAAAGTTGGGTAGCATCATGCTGATATTTCTCCGGAAGATCCATAATCTGTTCATGGAGATAAGCTTTTTTTGCAGCCGCCTGAATTTCTTCAAAACTTGCATTCATGTCTCCATATCGGATATTATCTTCTATACTTCCCTGAAAGATATGATTTCTCTGAAGTACCAGACCCAGATCACTTCTCAGAAACGTATTGTCAAATTCATTCAGATTTACTCCATCCAGAAGAATTTCCCCGGAATCCGGAAGGTAGAATTTACATAAAAGATTGATAACCGTTGACTTTCCTGCACCACTTAATCCTACCAAAGCTGTTGTTTTTCCGTTTTCAATTTTCATGGAAACATTATGTAAAGCTTTTGTTCCGTTAGGGTAAGTAAAATCAACATTTTTCAATTCAAAAGTTCCTTTAATTTCTTTTTCTACAAAACTTCCGTTTGATTCTGTTTCATTATCTGCATTCAGAATATCGAAATATCCTTCGGCATAAATCATGGCATCGTTCATATCATCATAGATTCTGTGAAGCTGCCGGATAGGTGCCGAAACATTGTTGAAAAGCATAATATGAAGCATGATTGCCCCAATAGTCATTTGCTGATCCAGCACCAGATAAACGGTTAAAAGGATAATCAAAACAACCCCAAATTGTTCAATGAAAGTCTTTAAACCATCATAAATAAAATTGGTTCTTCTTGTAATCATCTGGCTTTCCATCAACTCCATCTGAAGATCGTATTGTTTTTTGCCTTCAAATTTTTCGCGGACAAAACTTTTAATGACCATAATTGAATTAATCAGGTTCAAAAGTCCTGATGTTTTTCTTTCTCTTTGATTTCTAAGCTGACGTCTCACTCCGCCCAGTTTTTTGGCCTGCAGGGAGCTGATGTAGAAATAAATCGGAACAATAATCGTAGAAACCAATCCCACATATACATTCTGCATATACATAATGATGAGGGCAATAATGGCATTGGAAAAAAGAGGAAGGATATCAATAAAAAAGTTCTGAACCAATCTGGTAAGACTTTCTATTCCACGATCGATCCTGATCTGTAATTTTCCGGACTCATGGTTTTCATCATTAAAATAAGCAACTCTATAAGTCAGAATTTTATCAATGGCTGATTGTGCCAACACTGAGCTCACATTAATCCTGATTTTTTCGCCATAAAATTTCTGCCCGAAGTTGATAAAGATGTTTAACAGTTCTTTTCCCAGCAAAATAATGGAAATGATAATGAGAATATGAATTCCCTCCGTCATCGGATGCGGAAGATGAGTAAGCTCGGTGACCTCATCTACGGTATATTTCAAAACAATCGGGTTCACCTGTGCTGCAAGAGCTCCCAGAAAAGTAAGAAACAGTGTTCCGTAAATCATGGGGCGATAAGGTCTGATAAATGGAACAAGTTGTTTATAGATTCCGAATAAGGTAACGGTTCTGTTAAAAGGTTTAGCCATAGAAATCATTTTAAATGAAAAACGTACCGCTTTCAAAAGAAAAAGGTACGTTTTTATTATTATTTTCAGCAAATAAATGCTTTATATTTTATCCTTCATACATATAAGTAGTAAGGTAGTGCAGCTCTTTTCTGCTGGCTTCTTTAGATTCTGCTTCTGCCTGTTCCAGAGAATATTGGGAATTGATTTCTTTTTTCTGCAAAACAAATGAATTGTTGGCGTTCTTATCCACCACATCATTAAAAATATGCTCAATTTCAGAATTCGCTAATGTAGCAAAGCTGACTTCTTCAAAGCCATGTAACAATCTAAGATCATCAAACTGACTGAAGTTTTCATTGACAAATCCCTGCAGCTGTGGTTTTGAATCAAAGTTACCGGCCCAGATATTGTAAGCGTATTTCTTCTTTTTAGGTTTATCTAAAATACTCTGATACACGAAGTTTTCACCCAGATAGGCTTCTCTTACCTGCGGATCATTGGCAAGATCTTCCGGAAGTCCTTCTTTCAGGATCTTTCCTTCAAACATGATATAGGTTTTGTTGGTAATTGCCAACGTCTGCTGTACGTTGTGGTCGGTAATCAGAATTCCGATGTTTTTATCCACAAGGCTTCGTACAATTTTCTGAATATCTTCTACGGCAATCGGGTCTACCCCTGCGAAAGGCTCATCCAGAAGAATAAAGTTCGGGCTTGTTGCAAGACAGCGTGCAATTTCGGTTCTACGTCTTTCCCCTCCGGAAAGAAGATCACCTCTGTTTTTACGGACGTGCTGCAAAGAAAACTCCTCAATCAGTTCATCACATTTGATCTGCTGCTCACGCTTAGAAAGCTTGGTCAGCTGCAATACTCCCATAATGTTTTCTTCCACAGACAACTTTCTGAAAACCGAAGCTTCCTGAGCCAGATACCCTATTCCCTTTTGAGCTCTTCGGTACATGGCATCAGTAGTAATCTCCTGCTTGTCTAAGAAAATTTTTCCTGAAGTGGGCTTAACCAACCCTACAATCATATAAAACGATGTGGTTTTTCCTGCTCCATTCGGACCCAGCAAACCAACAATTTCTCCCTGTTGAACCTGTACAGAAACGCCTTTTACAACTTTTTTAGGACCGTATTCCTTGATTAAGTTTTCTCCTCGTAAAATCATAGGGCAAATATATCAAAAATATAAACTTCACTTATAGGTTAATATCAACTTGTTTACGTTAAATGCAAACTTATTCATTTACAACCCATTGTAACTTTTCATCATTTTAATCTACTTATCGTAAAACATCAATCAATTACAAATAGTAAGAAATGGAAAATTACGGGTATACAAAAACAGAAAATGTACAAAATCAGCAAAGCAATGTTCCTTACCGTTCGGAAAAGAAAATCCCTGCCGCTTTATTGGGAATTCTTGTAGGATGGCTGGCTCTAAATAAATTTTATCTGGGCTACACAAAAGAGGGAATCATCCAGCTTGTTCTGAATGTTGTTACGTTAGGAGCGGCCTCCATTATTCCTTTTATTGAGGGAATTCTCTATCTTTTTATGAGCGATAAACAATTCGATGATACGTATGTCTATGGGAAAAAAGGATGGTTGTAAAAAATTATCATCACCTCATTAGAAATAAAAAGAGACTACCGATTGAGTAGTCTCTTTTTTATCTGAATGAATTTAATCATTATTTATTCAATAAGATAGCTGCTTCTTTTGCAAAATAAGTAAAGATCATATCTGCTCCTGCTCTTTTGAAACATGTTAAGCTTTCAATGATCGTTTTGTCATTATCCAGCCATCCGTTTTGGGCAGCTGCTTTTACCATTGCATATTCTCCGCTTACATTGTATACTGCAATTGGAAGATCGATGGCTTCACGTACTTTGGAAACGATATCCAGGTAAGGAAGTCCCGGTTTGATCATAATCACATCTGCTCCTTCATCTATATCTTTAAATACTTCATTCAAGGCTTCGCGTGAGTTGTGGAAATCCATCTGATACGTTTTTTTATCTTTCGGAATTTCCATATCATCTTTCGGAGCACTGTCTAAAGCACTTCTGAAAGGGCCGTAGAAAGAACTTGCATATTTGGCAGCATAGCTTACAATTCCTACATCTGTAAATCCGCTTTCTTCCAAAGCTTCACGAATTACCAGTACTCTGCCATCCATCATATCACTTGGTGCTACAAGATCTGCTCCTGCTTCTGCGTGAGATACTGACATTCTTGCCAGTGCATCATTGGTAGCATCATTTAAAACTTTTCCGTTTTCAATGATCCCGTCGTGTCCGTAGATTGAATAAGGATCTAAGGCTACATCCGGCATCACAATCATTCCCGGAACGGCATCTTTGATCGCTTTGATGGTGTTCTGCATCAATCCGTCTTTGTTCCAGGCTTCTTTTCCTGTATTGTCTTTCAGATATTCTGACACTTTCATGTACAAATTGACAGCTTTTACTCCCAAAGAAAATAATTCCTTACATTCCTTCACTGTTAAATCTATACTTCGCCTAAAAATACCCGGCATAGACGGGATTGCCTCCTGCTTGTTTTCGCCCTCCATTACGAAGATCGGCATTACAAAATCATCAGTTGTAAGCACATTTTCTCTTACCAGACTTCTGATAGATTCATTAACTCTAAGTCTTCTATTTCTTGAATGTATCATTTTGGAATACTTTTTGAATAAGTTTCTACAAATTTAATATAAGTTCTGCAAAAAACTATTGTACGAAATTATAGAATTGATTACATTTGTTATATATATTCGAGAAATTATAAATTTGATGAAAAAACTTTTACTTTTATTTCTATTTGTAGGCACTTTTGTTGGATTTTCCAACAATTTCAAAGCTCAGCTTAGAGAGCCGGGTTCCATCACTCAAAAGGCGGATGATGGTGTATTGCTTGCCTATCCAAATCCTGCAAAGGATTTCCTTATCATTAAGGCAAAAGATTCTTCTTTAAGAATCAAAAGCGTGACTTTTTATTCAATTTTGGGTATGCAGGTCGCTAGCTATACAGTAAATATGAATTCCGGAGAGATTAATATTGAAAAATTAAAGCCCGGAAAATATATGATACGATATATTTTAAGTGACAACACACAGAAAGTTACTCAAATCGTGAAACAATAAATTAAAATCCTGATAATCATCAGGATTTTTTCTTTTTACGTTAATTCTGTTTTAATATTTCCGTAACTTTCGGGACTTTTTCATACTAATAGTAAAAAGAACAACTTAATGCTAAAAGCTGAACATATTAAAAAGACCTATAATGCAGGAAAAAAGGTCGCCCTGGATGATTTCAGCATCCATGTTCCAAAAGGCAGTATTTATGGCCTTTTAGGTCCTAACGGAGCCGGAAAAACTTCTTTTATCCGTATCATTAACCAAATTACTCAGGCAGATTCCGGTGAAATCCATATCAATGGTCAAAGGCTGAATCCAGGTCATATTAAAGATATTGGCTATATGCCTGAAGAAAGAGGACTGTACAAAAACATGACCGTTGGTGACCAGATTCTCTATTTCGGGGAACTGAAGGGAATGAAGAAAAGTGATGCCCTTAATGAAGCCAAAAAATGGTTTGAAAAGCTGAACATCGATCAATGGTGGAAGAAAAAGCTTTCTGAACTTTCTAAGGGAATGGCACAAAAAATACAGTTTGTGGTAACTGTTCTTCACAGACCCCATCTTCTAATTCTTGATGAGCCATTTTCAGGTTTTGATCCTGTGAATGCCAACTTAATTAAAGATCAGATCATTGATCTTAAAAATAACGGAACAACCATCATTCTTTCTACCCACAGAATGGAAAGTGTAGAGGAAATGTGTGATTATGTTGCTTTGATCAACAATTCAAAGAAAATTATTGACGGAAGGGTTTTTGATGTAAGAGAAAAATTTAAGAAAAATATTTTTGGGATTACGCTTTCTGAAGTAAGCAATGATCAGTTTGAAAACTTCAGAAACAAATATGAGATCTTCAACCTATCCAATGAAAATAATCTTGTTTCTTTTGACCTGAAAAATGAGGAGAGCCAGAATAATGTTCTTCTTGATCTTGTACAGGTAGGTAAAGTGAGATCGTTCGACGAAAGAATTCCCAGTATGAATGAAGTGTTTATTAATGCTGTAAGTAACCATTCTTAATTTTATGAATAATATTTTTTTAATTACCAAAAGAGAGTTTCTTACACAGGTTAAGAAAAAGTCTTTCATCATCTTGACCCTCCTTGCCCCTGTTATGATCATTGCTTTCGGAGCAGTTGTA
>CBFQYI010000094.1:0-11845 GCA_965720825.1 uncultured Chryseobacterium sp.
CATTTTTGGAGAATGCACTCTAGATAAACTTATATTGTTGCTAGAATAGAGTACTTTAGATATGGGACTTTAAGTGATTGTTCAATTCTAAAACTTCAAATCCCTGTATTTATCCAGGTACAGATCTTCCATTCTCCGCATCTCTTTTTCTTCCTCTTCCGTCTTGTCTTTATAGCCTGCAAGGTGTAAAATACCGTGGGCTAAAACCCTTCTTAATTCTTCTTCATAATCTCGGGAAAGGGTAGAGGCGTTATCAGAAATGCGCTGCAAAGATACGAAAATCTCAGCGCTTATTGTCTTGCCTTTTACATAATCAAAAGTGATAATATCTGTATAATAATCATGCTGCAAATAATCCTGATTGATCTTAAGAAGATATTCATCATCACAGAAAATGTAATTGATTTCTCCTAGCTTTTTTTCTTCTGAAAGAATAAGATCTTCCAGCCATTTTTTGTAATCTGTACTTACCGACTCTGGTAAGTTTTCATAAAAGAACTGTATCATTTTTTTAAAACCAGTGTCCTAATATAACACTGAATATACCTTTTTGGTTATTTTTTAGGGAGTGGCTAAAGTTTACTTTTATCTGCCCGAAAGGAGATTTGTACCCTGCCGTAATTCCCAGTGAACTATAATTTACTTTAACTGCGTCCTCAAACTTGATATCGTTTGATAAGTTAGCAAAGGTAAAGTTTCCGCTGATAAAATAGTTTTTATTAAATTTAAACTGGACATCGTTAGAAGCCAGTATTACATTGTTTGTATAAAGCTGGGCGAAATAGAATCCTCCAAAACTTTTAAAATTCATAAGATTCTGCTCAAAAATTCCTCCTAATCTATATTGGTAATAGGCAGGAAGATTTTCACCGAGAGTAACCCCACCAAATAAATTCAGACGATAACTAAATTGTTTGCCAAGCGGAATATTAAGTCTAAGGTCTGCTTTAATCTGAATGATTCTTTTATCAACTTCAGACTTTAACAGATCTACAACCTTTCCTTCTGCAGCAAAATAAACCCCTTTGGTAGGGAATTCCTTATCATCCTGAGTATCGGTTTTGATAAAGACATAAGGGTTTAAAAAACGGCTGTAACGTCTGTTGTCTCCATTGCTGTTTTCCGCTTTAAAATAGTCATGGCTTATACCACCACCAATGGCAAATTTATCCTTCCATATGGATTGTATATAGGCTTCATTTCTGATCCATTCCCAACGGTCTACTACGTAATTGTCTATATTCTTTATATCAAAGCTCATCCCTGATGAATAAAGGCCAACTCCCGGAATGTAACCGTTATCTATAAAATAATTCAGGTAATATCTCAGACGATCTCCCACAACAACATCCAGGGAAAGATTGGAATTTTTGAATAAAAGTCTTTTGGCAGAATAATTTAAAAGTAGTCCTGTTTTAAAAACTTCGTCATAATGGAGCCCGAATTTTAAAAAATGGCGGGCATCATCTTCAGTGACATAAAGCTTCAGGTAGTTGGCGTCATTCTCCTGAACAATATCATAATTGATAAATTTATAGTTATTCGTGGCAACCAGTTTATCGATCATTTTATTAATACTTCCATAGGTCTGCAAAGAGGGGAGACGCAATCCCATTTTACCCAGTGTGTAGTTTTTGCCATAAATTTTACTTCCTTCAATGGAAATGCTATCGATCTTATAAACGTTAGAATATATTGGATTTACACGCTGTCTGAGGCGATCAAATGGTTTCTTTGGAAGTTGGTCCAGGATCTGGGAATATTTTAGTCCTTCCACATATCCGCTATCCAGAATTTTCTTTTTATCATCATAGCTTGTTGCAGACATCCCTTTCAGGTTGGGTTTGATATTGATGTCTGTATATTTATATTGTTTCCGGGTATCTTTTTTGATTCCAAAATCAATAACCTGGTTCAGAATAGCTATAATATTGTTTAAATCTTCTCTTTTTGACAGATCCTGATTAAGGTCCACACCGATGACGATATCAATTCCTTTGTCCTTTAAAGGCTTTGAAGGATAGTTTACCGTCATAGCTCCGTCAATATAAATGCTGTCTCCAATTTTTACAGGATCCATTAAAGATGGGAATGCGGAACTCGCCATAATAGACTGTACCAGATCTCCTTTTTCAAAGATCTGCATATTGCCGCTTTCAAGATTGGTAGCAACGCAAAGGAATGGAATAGGCATTTTGGAAAAGTCCTCAATATTGGAAACGTTTTTAAAAAGTTCTTTCAGAAGATAAACGTTTCTCTGTCCGGTACTGATAGAGGAGGGAAGTGTGATTTTTCCGTTTTTAAGCGGAATGGATAAAAGATATTTGTCTACAGATTTATTGAAAAAGCTGGCTTCCTGCCGGGACTTTGGATCCATAATCAGAGAATAGAAATCCGTGTCCATGACTATTTTTTCTATTTCTTTTCCGGAGTAGCCGGCGGCATACAGTCCGCCAACGATGGCTCCCATACTTGTTCCGGAAATATAATCCACTTTCACTCCTAATGAATCCAGTACTTTAAGAACTCCGACATGTGAAAAACCCTTGGCGCCACCACCGGCAAGTGATAGCCCTATTTTTGGATTCTTCGGAATTACCAAATCTTTTTTTACCTGAGAATGGATCAATAACAATTGGAATATGGAAAGCAGAATCAGGAGTTTTCTCATAGTTAATCTTTTATATAAATCCGTTTCACCCGGGGCGAAATGGAGGTTAATACTTCATAGGTTATCGTTTTGCAGTATTCTGCGAATTCTTTTAAGCTTGGTTTGGCGTTGAAAACAGTTACCGTATCACCTTCTTTTACATTGGGAATATGGTCTACATTAATCATCATCATATCCATACAGATATTTCCGACGATAGGTGCAAGAGTCTTATTTACCCCTACATTTCCTACCTGATTTCCGATCAGTCTTGGAATTCCGTCTGCATATCCCACAGGAATCGTTGCAATTCTTGTAGGATGATCTGCTTTATATCTTCTGCTGTAACCTACTGATTCACCATTTTCAACGGTTGATATTTGTGAAATTACGGTTTTAAAGCTTACCACAGATCGTAATTGTTTCTGAATTTCAGGATCTGCAGATTCTCCCAGCATACCAATACCGATTCTCACCATGTCATGCTGATGATCTTTATAACTGGTAATTCCTGCTGAATTCAGAATATGACGGATAGGAGCGTAGCCTAGTTTTTCAATAAGGTAACTGGAATTTTTTTCGAAAACATCAAGTTGTTTCAACGTGAATTCTTTTTCTTCAGGCATATCAGAAGAAGATAAATGACTGAAAAGGCTTTGAACTTTTACGTATTTCTGACTTAAAGTTTCGCTTAACTGATACAGCTCAAAATCTTTGAAACCAAGACGGTGCATTCCGGTTTCCAGCTTTATATGAATAGGATATTTTTTATCATAGCCGGATCTCTGAACTGCTTCGTAAAATAATTCCAGAACTCTGAAACTGTAAATTTCTGGCTCAAGGTTGTATTCTATTATAGTCTGATAGCTGTGCTGTTCAGGATTCATGACAATAATAGGAGTAGTAATCCCTTTTTTTCTGAGTTCAACTCCTTCATCTGCGTAGGCTACCCCAAGATAATCTATATGATGATGCTGAAGAAATTCTGATACTTCAAAACTTCCTAGTCCGTAAGCATTGGCTTTTACCATGGCCATCATTTTAGTTCCAGGCTTCAGAAGTGATTTATGATAGTTGATATTATGAAGAAGTGCATTAAGGTTTACTTCAAGTACCGTATCATGCTTTCTGAGTTCAAGAATATCTTTCAGTTTTTCAATCTCAAATTTTCTTGCTCCTTTCAGTAAAATAATCTGATTTTCTATTTCAGTAAGATGTTTACTTTCAATGAGCTCTTTGGTGTCAATGAAAGTATATGTTTTAGATTTAAATAATTCACTAAAGTTTGATATTTCATCGCCGATTAAGAAGACAGAATCAAAATGCTGCTCATTCACCAGTTCAGAAACTTCTTCATACAATTCTTTGGCGTTGGAGTTCACTCCTACGATATCTGTTAAGACCAGCGATTTTTTAGATTTGTTGTATTCTTTCAAAAACTGCAGGGCAGTCTTCAAAGAATCGAGGTCAAGATTAAAAGAATCATTGATGACGATATTGCCCTTAATTCCTTCAATGGCTTCAAGCCTCATTTCAACGGCTTTTAAAAGGTTGATTTTTTCAACGATCTTTTTATTTTCGATATTCAGTTCCTTAAGTACAGAGATAAGCGCCATAGCATTGGTTAATGTCGCTTCGTCTCTCTGATGAACCGGAAAACTGATTTCTTCACCAAAATAGTCAACAATAATGTTTTCATCTTTTGAAATATTGTTTTTGATGAAAACCTGATTCTCTTTTTTAAAACCGTAAGAAATTAATTTTTTATCGGAATAGGAATTTTTAATTTTTTGATCAACAAGAGAATTGTCACCATTATAAATGATCACTTCAGAATTTTTGAAAAGAATGATTTTTTCATCGATCAGTTCTTCTTCGGAAGAAAAATTGGCAGCATGGGCCGTTCCGATGTGGGTAAGCAGTCCTATCTGAGGATGGAAAATATTTTCAAGCTTTTCCATTTCATCCGGTTTTGAAATTCCCACCTCAAAAATTCCCAGTTGATGAGTGTTGTTGATCTGAAGAAGAGACAAGGGAAGACCAATCTGGGAATTAAAACTTTTAGGGCTTTTTACAGTAGGGAACTCGTTCCATACACATTGATACAACCATTCTTTTAAAATAGTTTTCCCATTACTTCCTGTAATTCCGATCGATTGTAAATGAGAATGTTCGAAATGATACTTTGCTAATTTTTGAAGAAACTCTACGGAATTTTCAACAATAATCCAGGTTATATTTTCAAAATCCGGATAATGATGTTCAGAAATGATGACATTGATACCCCTGTCCATTGCAGATTCAATAAATTTTTCACCGGAATTTTTCTGTGTATTAATGGCAATAAAGGCTGTATTTTTGGTAGAATAAATAATTCTGCTGTCATAAGCTATATTTTTGATCAATAAATTTCCGTCTCCAATGATCTGTGCATTGGTGATCTCTGCAATGTGTTGTACTGTATAATTCATTGGTACCCTTTCTGCTTTATTTTGAGCGAAACTGCAAAAAGGTAAAACTGCAAAAGAAACGAAGACCATTCTTTCATCTTCTTTCCTTTTTTAATATTTTACAATAAAGCTATTTCGCTTTTCATTTTAATAGTAAGTGAATATATGTATGGTTTGATGCAAACAGCTGTTTTCTCTGTTTTGCTTTTATCCATTTATTATTTTCTTTTTGAAAGTACTTCGTCAATAAAAACACGGCGGCTTACTGCTTCATAGCTTTCTGTTTCTCCTAATTCTACCAGATTATCTCCCTGAGAAGTTCTCATGGAATAGTTGGCCAGATTACCTGTTCTCTTACAAATAGCATGCACTTTTGTAACATATTCGGCAGTTGCCATCAGATTAGGCATTGGTCCGAACGGACGGCCCAAAAAATCCATATCCAATCCTGCAATAACTACTCTGATACCGCTATTGGCAAGCTGATTGGCAACATCAACAATGCTTTCATCAAAAAACTGAGCTTCATCAATGGCTACTACATCACAATTGGAAGCCAACAGAAGAATTTCATTAGGGTTTTCTACTGCTGTACTACGGATTTTATTCTGATTATGAGATACTACATCCTCTTCAGAATACCGTATATCCATTTTAGGTTTAAAAATTTCCACATTCTGTCCTGCCATTTCCGCTCTTCGCAATCTGCGGATAAGTTCCTCGGTTTTCCCGGAAAACATAGAGCCACAAATCACTTCCATCCAACCACTTTGTTTGGAATGATTAATTGTATTTTCTAAAAACATTTGTTAAATTAGCCGTATATTTTTAACATCAAAAGTAAGCAATTTTAATAAGAATCTTATTATGCAGAATATCCAAGATTTAAAGGAAAAGATTTTTTTTGAATCCATGAATATCATTGATAATCTGGACAAAATAAGCAACATAGACGAATTACTTTCCAAGCAAGATCTTGTAGATGAGCTTGCTAACAGGATTTCTTTTTTGAAACTGCTGGAAAAAAATATTGAATACTTTGTAGCAGACAATACGGCGCAGAATCAAGACCATCAGTACGTCTCTTTTGTTTCGGGAGAAACAGAACATCATGATACAGGAAATGAAGTGATGGAAGAGGAAGCTATTTTCAATAATGAACTGAACGAAATTGATGAAAATGAAGTTTTTTCAGACGAACCTGAAGAAGAAGCTGTTTTTAATAATCAGTTGAATGAAATTGTTGAAAATGAATTCCATGAAAATATCGTAAGTTTTGTAGAAGAAAACAAAGAAGAAAAATTACCGGAAAATATTCAGGAAAAGACTCCTGAACATGAAAATCTGGAAGAAGAAGCTGTTTTCAATAATCAGCTGAACGAAATTGATGAAAATGAAATTTCAGAGGAACAGAGAGCGGTTTTAAGTTTTGTGGATGAGGATAAAATTCTTGCGGATTCTACACCGGATTCGGATGAAGATCTTAATGAAGATCTGTTTTATAATGAAGTCACAGAAGAAGAAGCTATTTTCAATAATCAGCTTAATGAAATAGAAAAGCAGGAAGAAGAAGAAATTGCTAAATCGGAATCTGAAAAAGAAACAGATTTTGCCGTAGTAAATGATGTAAAACCTCTTGTAACAGAAACAATTCCGAGTATTTTTGATACGGAAACGCTGGATGATGAAATTCTGATTGAAGAAAACGAAGAACAGTTCGTAGCTTCAAAGGTTTCCATAGAGCAGGGAGAAATGGCTACAGAAACTTCCAATGTGGAAAATATTCTGAGTGAGATTAAAAATGACCATTCTGAAGAAGAAACAAAAGAAGAAAGCATTCTTGCCGAAGTCTATGACCGAAGAAAGATTGTTGACATCGATAAACCTGTTCCTGAAGAAACAGATAAACATCGTTCCGATGAAAGCTTCGAAAATTTAGAAGAATATCATCGGGAGAAAAAAATAAAATTAGCCAATATCAAAGGAATGAAGGCTGTTCAGTCACTTTTTGATGACGATCACCTGGAGCTTCCCAAAGAAGAGAAAACTTCTCCTGTTGCAAAAGAAGACCAGGGAAGTATTCTGAAATCCAATATTCCAACCAATTTCATGGAAGCAGACAAGCTGAAACCTGAATTTAAGCTGGATCTGAATGACAGACTTGCTTTCACGAAGATGCTTTTTGAAGGCAGCCAGGCAGATCTGAACGATACTGTTTATCAGCTGAATCAATTCAGAACACTGGAAGAAGCCAAAGAATATCTCAGCGATCTGTATTACGACAGAAAATGGAATAAGGTGGATGAATATGCACAGAGACTTTGGATATTGGTGGAAAATAAATTCTTATAATTTTGAGCGGAATCCTATATTTTGTTCCCACACCCGTTGGGAACCTGGAAGATATGACATTCAGGGCGGTAAATGTCCTGAAAGAAGTAGACTATATTTTATGTGAAGACACCAGAACTTCCGGAATACTTTTAAAACATTTTGAGATCTCAAAACCTTTAAAATCCTATCATTTACATAATGAGCATCAGGCAACGGAGAAAGTGATTGCAGATCTTAAAAGCGGTCAGAATATCGCTATTATTACCGATGCGGGAACACCTGGTATTTCAGATCCCGGATATTTGCTGGCCAAAGCAGGAGCAGATAATACTATTGACATGATCTGCCTTCCCGGAGCAACAGCTCTGATTCCTGCACTTGTGGTTTCGGGACTTCCTAATAATGAATTTCTATTCGCAGGATTTCTGCCACAGAAAAAAGGAAGACAAACCAAACTGAAACAGCTTGCTGAAGAAAAAAAGACGATTGTTTTGTACGAAAGTCCACATAAAATCAATACCACGCTGGAGCAGATTAAAGAATTCTTCGGAGAAGAAACCAAAGTAAGCTTAAGCCGTGAGATCTCTAAAAAATTTGAAGAAACCAAACGCGGAACAATCAATGAATTAATTGAGTTTTCCAAGAGTAAAACTTTAAAAGGGGAGATCGTTCTTATTGTCAATAATTCTATTTAATTTTCTTTGAAGAAATTAGTTTTTGTATTGTGTTCTGTAGTCTGTACGGCACAGACTAACCAATATATGAAGGTCATCCTGTCGAAAAAAACAGGGAAAGAGATCAGTTCTTATTCGGAAGGATATGGAACATTCTATGATATTGGTTACAAGAAACAGGGAATTGTAGATTCTTTAGGAACGATTACATTTGAATCTCCTTACAAAGGAGGTGTTCTGCATGTTTTCAAAAACCGGTTTATCCTATATTCTGAGGAAGGCAATAGTAGAAAATCAGCTGTTATTGATGAAAAAGGAACAGAACTTATTCCTCTGAACGATCAGGAATTTAATACCCCTTGGTGGAGTGAAGATTGTATCATCTCATCAAAACAGAATGCAGAAGCAGTCTATGATTTTAACGGAAAGGAAATCATTCCCTATTCAGAAAAGATCCGTTTTTCAGGGAAGAACAGACTTTTTGTTTTAAAAGATAAAAAATGGTTTCTGTATGACCTTAAAGGAAAGCAGCTCAGTAATCGTGAATTTAAAGAAGACTATAACTTTGATGAGGGTAGGGCACTGATTATCAATGAAGACAATGAAAAAGAAATCATTGGAAATAACGGACAGACTCTCCACAAATTTTCAAAACAAGTGGTAGATATCAATGCCTATCCTTATCTGATTACCCAAAATAAGGCTACAGGAAAATATGGCTTGATTGATACTGGGGGAAATACGATTGCTGAAGAAATCTATAACGATATCACCCCGGAATATTTTGGCAGAAAGGAGTATATCTACCTTACAAAAAATGGAAAGACAACAGTTTTCAGTAAAAAAGACAAGAAGCTGTATGCGCAGGCTTTTAAATATTTAAATCCTTTATTGAATAATTATTTCGGTGTCTACAATGATAAGGTAAAGAAATACGGAATTATAGAACTGGAAGGAAGCGTTATTCTTCCTCTGGAATATGATTTCATCAGAAGTTTTACTATTTCAGGAAAAGACTTTATTTACCTTAAAAAAGGAAATGAAGAGAAATTTCTCGATAAAGATCTTAAAAATATTGTAGGAGACGGAGTTCAGATTTTGGGCTTTTATCCTGATAATCTTATTATTGGAAAAGAGAATCGCTACTACAGGTTTTCAGTGAAAGATCAGTCATTATCTGAGTTGAAAAATATCAGCCAGATAAAAAATGAAGATGTTGAATATTTTAATCCTCTTAATCAGTATTCAAAACCTTTGGTTTGCAGAAATACAGACAACTTATATGGAATTCTGGATGGAAGAGGAACAGAAATTGTACCCTTTGTTTACGAAGATATTATAACATTCGGGAATGCTGAAAACGAAATTGTCGTTAAAAAAGAAGGAAAATTCGGGGTCTCCAATTTTCAGAATGAACCTCTGAAAGATATTATTTATGATAAATATTTCTGGCAAAAAGAAGTGTTGAGACTAGAAAAAAGTAAAAAGACAGACTTTATTTACTTCACCAGATTTAGAAATAATACGGATCATCTTTAATGAAAATCCTGATAATCATCAAAAAAATAGTAGTATTTTGACAATTTAAATGGGTTGAATAACATTTTATAATATCTTTGCAAACCGTTTAATTCCAGAAAGGAATTGTAGAAACATGAAGAGGCAGCTGTCACTAGCTGAACGAGTTATATAAGAAAATAATTGTCAATAGATATGAAAATATTAGAAGGAAAAGTAGCACTAATTACCGGAGCTACAAGAGGAATCGGTAAGGGAATTGCTGAAATGTTTGCTCAGCAAGGGGCAAAAGTAGCATTTACCTACGCTGGCTCTGTAGACAAAGCAAAAGAATTAGAAGCAGCTTTAAGTTCTGTAACCCAAATTAAGGGATATCAGTCTGACGCATCAGATTATGATGCTGCTCAGAAATTGGTGGAAGATGTAATGGCAGAGTTCGGGCAGATTGATATTTTGGTAAACAATGCAGGGATTACAAAAGATAACCTGTTATTGAGAATGTCCAAAGAAGATTGGGATAAAGTAATCAAAGTAAACTTAGATTCAGTTTTCAACCTTACAAAAGCGGTAATCAAGCCGATGATGAAGGCAAGATCAGGATCTATCATCAATATGACTTCCGTAGTAGGAGTGAAAGGGAATGCCGGACAAGCCAACTATGCCGCTTCTAAAGCTGGGGTAATCGGATTTACAAAATCTGTGGCACTGGAGTTAGGATCAAGAAATATCAGATGTAATGCAATTGCACCTGGATTTATCGAAACAGAAATGACTGCTGTTCTGGATGAAAAAACAGTTCAGGGATGGAGAGAAGAAATTCCAATGAAGAGAGGAGGACAGCCTGCAGATATCGCCAATGCTTGCGTATTCTTAGGCAGCGAAATGTCTGCATACATTACCGGACAGACGTTAAACGTTGACGGTGGAATGTTAACTTAGAAAATGAAAAAAGTACAGAATATAGTATTATTCTTGTCCGTTTTACTATTCATCGGTCTGGCATACATTAGTTTCTTTAATGTATATCAGACCGATGATTATTTTTGTTCCTATGCCACCAGAAAATTAGGATTGCTGCAATGTTTTATAGATACCTATACAACATGGGGCGGAAGGTATTTCGGATATTCTATTAATATGTTTAATCCTGTCTTTTACGACAGTAATACTATTGTTCCAAAAATATATCCTGTTTTTTTAATGCTTTCCTTTATTGGAGTTTCCGCATTAAACTTTAAAGAATATTTCAACTATTCTTTCAAAGAGTCTGTTAAAAAAGGCTTTCTTTTATTTTTCTTTTCTACCATGCTTCTGGTAAGCCTGCCTGAACATTACTTTTGGATCACAGGTTCCAATATCTATTTCCTTCCTGTCATTTTAGCGGGTATTTTACTCTATTGTATTAAAAAGAATAAAGATACAGGAGAGAATATCTGGTTTTATCTTTCCATACTGCTTATCATACTGCTGATGGGTTCCAATGAAATTCTGGCATTGATTGTATGGGGAATTCTGTTGGTGTCTTATTATCAGAAACGCGATAAGAAAAACCTGACTGTGGTAATGATTGCAAGCTTCTTTTTATTGGTAAGTTTTCTTGCACCGGGGAACTTCAACAGAATGGGTGAAACCGAACAAGGAATTATAAAATGGTTGAAAAGAATAGGCCTTTTTGGAGCCAATACGCTCTATGTTGCTGCCAAAGTTTTCTTAATACTCCCATTATTTATGATTGTTTTTGAAGAAGAACTCAAAAAAATAATGAGTCAGATAACCTTTAAAAAAGCTGTTTTATTCTGGTTGATCTCATTGCTTCCTTTGCTGTTTACAGGTTATATTCTAACCTCTATTGCAAGGCAGTTTGAAAGTATTATCTTCTATTTTTTAATCAGCTTTTCACTGATTGTCTTTTTTAAATTTGAAAAAATTAAAAACGTATGGTGGATTTCCCTTCTCATTATTTTCCTTCCTGAGCTCAACGTTTTCCCAGAGAAATATTCTTATTTTAATATTGATTTCAATGGTGAAAATATAGTATCAGAGCTTCTTACTACAGATCTTAAGGAATATGAAAGAGAGATGAATGAAAGAGTTGATATAATTAAAAACTCCTCTCAGGATTCTGTGGTGGTAGACAAAATAAAAGAAGTTCCCAAAATTTTATATATGGATGAAATGGCTTCTGTAAAAGAGGAAAAAACCTATGTAAATGATCAGCT
>CBFQYI010000095.1:0-11789 GCA_965720825.1 uncultured Chryseobacterium sp.
ACTGATGTACGTAATTTGAGCTGACAAAAATACTGTTTTTTTATCAAAACTCTATGCTTTACGTTGTTACTATATAATAAACTCAAGCTGAGAATAATCAGCCTGAGTTTATATGTAGACGTTTATGATAAAATTTTACCTTATTTCTTTTCGCAAGCCTTGATGAAAGCTCTGAATAGTGGATGCGGTGTCGCTACCGTACTCTTATATTCCGGGTGATACTGAACTCCCACATAGAATGGGTGATCAGGTAGTTCCAGTGCTTCTACCAAACCTGTTTCAGGGTTGGTACCCGTAGCAAGGAAACCATTCTTTTCAAATTCCTGAAGATAATCACTGTTGAATTCATAACGATGACGGTGTCTTTCAGAAATATTTTTAGTTCCGTAGATATCGTTTAATTTAGATCCGTTTTTCAAGGTACACTTCCATGCTCCAAGACGCATCGTTCCACCTTTATCTACTACATTTTTCTGTTCTTCCATTAAAGAAATTACAGGATCCGGAGTAGCAGTATCAAATTCCATAGAGTTTGCTTTGGTATGTCCTAAAACATTTCTTGCAAATTCAACAGTCATAATCTGCATTCCCAAACAGATTCCCAACATTGGAATTTTGTTTTCTCTTGCATATTTTGCGGTAAGAACTTTTCCTTCAATTCCTCTGTCTCCGAAACCTGGAGCTACAAGGATACCATTCACGCCTTTCAGTGTATCTTTAATATTTTCTTCCGTAATATCTCCACTGTATACCCATCTTACTTTTACTTCAGTTTCAAGGTCAGCTCCTGCATGTTTGAATGCTTCAGCAATAGAAATATAAGAATCCTGAAGGGAAACATATTTTCCAACCAATGCAATTTCAACGGTTTTCTTAGGATTCTGGAATTTTTTAAGGAAACTCTTCCAGTCTTTAAGATCAGCATCTTTATCACTTTTCAGATCCAGTTCTTTCAAAACTACATCATCAAAATTCTGCTTCTGAAGATACATTGGAACTTCATAGATGGTTTCAAGATCTTTACATTCGATAACATTCTCTAAAGCAACATTACAGAACTGAGCTAATTTTGCTCTCTGATCTTTAGGAATTTTATGTTCTGTTCTACAAACTAAAACATCTGCCATAATTCCGCTTTCCATCAACTGACGAACGGAATGCTGGGATGGTTTTGTTTTTAATTCTCCACTTGAAGCCAGATATGGCAATAAAGTAAGGTGAATCACCATAGAATTTTTCTCTCCTAACTCCCATTTTAACTGACGAACAGTTTCAATATAAGGTAAAGATTCAATATCTCCAACAGTTCCTCCGATCTCAGTAATGATGATATCGTAGTTCTGCTTGGAAAGCATTTTAATTCTACGTTTGATTTCGTTAGTAATATGAGGAATTACCTGAACTGTTTTTCCAAGGAAATCTCCTTTTCTTTCTTTTTCAATTACAGTCTGGTAGATTTTTCCTGTAGTAACGTTGTTGTTTTGGGATGTAGGAGCATCAAGGTAACGCTCGTAGTGGCCTAAATCCAGATCCGTCTCTGCACCATCTTCAGTCACATAACACTCTCCGTGCTCATAAGGATTCAAAGTTCCTGGGTCGATATTGATATAAGGATCTAATTTTTGGATCGTTACATTAAAGCCGCGTGATTTTAGTAGAAGTCCCAGAGAAGCAGAAACGATTCCCTTTCCCAAAGATGAAGTTACACCTCCTGTCACAAAGATGTACTTTGTATTCTTTTTACTCATTAGATTAGGTTTGTGCAAAGTTATGGGAAAAAGAGATACAAAGCAATCTTTTACATTTTGAAAATGATAAAACCCCCTTCAAACAATTATAAAACCTGATAAAAATTTTTATCTATTATTTGATATAAGCAAATGAAACAAAGCTATAACCAACATGATTTCCGTGTATCAACTAAAAAGGGTTTCCATTTTAGTGAAAACCCATTTTTATATTTTATCGTTTGAAATATTATTGTTTTACAAGCTCAAAGTAGGCTGTTACTTCAACATCTTTCGCGATACCAGCTCCTGTAGGATCATATTTGATTCCATAATCCAGACGATTCACGGTAAATTTTGTTTGAATTCCCATAATTTCTTTTCCGTCTTTATTTTTTGTAATCCCACCCAATGTAACCGGAGCACTGATTTCTTTCTCTACTCCTTTCATGGTTAGTTTTCCTTTAACAATATAGTTGTTGTTTTTATCTTTTGTAACGGAAGCGCTCTTAAATTCAATGGTAGGGTATTTGGCAACATCGAAAAACTCTTCACTGATAAGGTGTCTGTCTCTCATGTCCACTCCGGTATTAATACTAGGAACACTGATAGAAAAGTTTAAATCAGCATTATCCAGATTAGCACCACCAGTGGCTGCTTTTCCGTCAAATTTATCAAATCTTCCCTGCACAAAACTGATTCCCATATGTTTGATATTGAAGTTAACCGATGAATGCATCTGGTCTACCTGCCAGGTTCCCTGTCCAAAAGCAACAACACTTAACAACACAAACACGAAAGATAAAAATACTTTTTTCATTGTAATGATATTTTACATTAATATTTTAATTGAATGAGGCTAAGATATGAAAGATATTCCTACCATTCATAGATTAGTTTTTAATATTAAATCCATTTACATTCTGAAAGAAAAATGCTTTTTTTATAACTTCGCAGTATGGCAAAACTGAAAACAGCATATTTCTGTCAAAACTGCGGAACCCAGTATCCTCAATGGCTGGGGCAATGTAAAAATTGTGGAGAATGGAACACTTTAGTAGAAGAGGTGGTAGAAAAACCTTCTCACAAAACTCCACCTTTTTCAAAAACGAAACAACATGTTATCAATATTGTTGAAGTGGAAACCAGCGAAGAACCGAGAATAAAAACACCTTCTGAAGAACTGAACCGTGTTTTAGGAGGCGGAATCGTTTTGGGTTCTGTAACTTTGATTGGTGGCGAACCGGGAATCGGAAAATCTACACTTCTGCTTCAGCTTGCTTTGAAAATGAAGAAAAAAGTTTTCTATGTTTCCGGTGAAGAAAGTGCTTCTCAGATTAAAATGAGAGCGGACAGGCTTACGGATATTCAAAATCCGAACTGTTTCCTTTTCACTGAAACATCATTGGAAAAAATTCTTCATGAGGCCAAAAAACTGGAACCGGATTTCATGATCATTGATTCCATTCAGACGCTTCAGTCTCAGCTGATAGAAAGTTCTCCTGGAACTGTTTCTCAAATCAGAGAATGTTCTAATGAGATTATCAAATATGCCAAAGAAAATAATACTCCGGTATTTCTTGTAGGGCACATCACCAAAGACGGGCAAATTGCCGGACCAAAGGTTCTGGAGCATATGGTAGATGTTGTTCTGAATTTTGACGGAGACAGAAATCACCTTTTCAGATTATTGAGAGCGAATAAAAACCGTTTTGGCTCTACCTCTGAAATTGGAATTTATGAAATGATTTCCCAGGGATTAAAAGAAATTAAAAACCCTTCTGAAATTCTGATCACTAAAAAGTTTGAAGAGCTTTCCGGAAACTCCGTTGCGGTAACCCTTGAAGGAAACAGACCGATGCTTCTGGAAATTCAGGCATTGGTGAGTACAGCTGTTTACGGAACACCTCAAAGAAGCTGTACCGGTTTTGACTCCAAAAGACTGAACATGCTTTTGGCCGTACTGGAAAAAAGAGCAGGCTTTCAATTGGGAGCGAAAGACGTCTTCCTGAATATTACCGGAGGAATAAAGACAGATGATCCGGCACTGGATCTTGCTGTTATTGCTTCCGTTCTTTCCTCTAATGAAGATATTGCGATTTCTGAACATTACTGTTTTGCCGGAGAAATCGGATTAAGTGGTGAAATTCGTCCGGTAGCCCAGATTGAGCAGAGAATTACTGAAGCTGAAAAATTAGGATATGAGAAAATATTTGTTTCCAATCTTAATAAAATCCCGAAAAGAAAATTTGGAATCAAGATTGAAGAAGTGAGTAAGATTGAAGATTTTCACGAGAGGCTTTTTTAATGTGAATGGTCAATTTTGCTTCGCAAGTCAATAGTCAATTAAAATGAGGATAAAAAAATTACAAGCGTAAAGGATACAATGTAGATAGCATTGTGAATCGTTAATTTTGCTCCGCAGGCCACTACTCAATTGAATGTGGATAAAAATTCACAAGCGAAGCGAATTCAATATAGGTAAAATTGTGAATGACCAATTTTGTCGCGCAAGTCAATGGTTAATTGTAATGTGGATAAAAAAATTCAACAGCGAAGCGAATTCAATAGAGGTAAAATTGTGAATGGTCAATTTTGCTTCGCAAGTCAATGGTCAATTGTGATGTGGATAAAAAATTCACAAGCGAAGCGAATTGACTATTCACTATTCACCATTCACTATTATCAAACATTCACATTTAATTCATACCTTTAATTTATGAATTATCTGGCGCATTCTTTTCTTTCTTTTACCGACGGTCAGATCGTGGGGCAGTTTCTCGAAGACTTTATCCGTAACAGAGATCGTTTTACTTTCCCGAAAGATATTCAGGACGGCATTACTCTGCACAGAGCTATTGATACTTACACTGATTCTCATCCTGCCATTCATGAAGCCAAAAAAGTATTCGCTCCTTTGGTCAGACTGTATGCAGGTGCGTTTGTAGATGTCTCGATGGATCATTTTGTAGCTAAAGATTTTTCTCTGAATTCTCTGCCGGAATGGAAAGCGCATTCCCTTAAAGTTTATCGTGTTTTAAATGCCTATGAACAATGGCTTCCGGAAAATTTCAAAAAAATGCTGGTTAAAATGGAGCATGATGACTGGCTTTATAATTACCGTGAAGACTGGGGAATAAAATTCAGTATTCAGAATGTATTGAATAAAGCGAAGTACCTTGATAAGGATATTCCTGTTTTTGAAGCTTTTTTGAAGAACAAAGATCATCTTCAGCAGTGTTACGATGATTTTTTTCCTGATCTGCTGGCCCACGCAAAAGGAATCAATACATTGCTGCAGCTGGAAAATTAATATTTTCTAATAGAATTGGAAAGTTATCCGGCTTTCGTAGCTGCACTATAATATTTTAAAACTGCTTATAAAGATAGCGGTTAGGATAGGTAAGTTTTTCACTGTTTCTTTGTCCGTTTACAATGATATGAACAATGTTGATCTGATCATCAAAAAGATTATACAGAAAACTTACAGCAGCCTCCACTTTTTTCGGGGTAGCTACAGGTTCAGATTCCATAAAAACATTTACAGATTCCTGATCTTCTTCATAACCGATATAGTTTACCTTCAAAAACCTGTTATCAGCTTTTAATTTAAAATATTCTGAACAGTATTTCTGCAATGCATCATTCAGTTTGGTCTTGTATTTTTCGTCATTAAAATGAAAAGCGCCTCCATACTTTTTCCCCAGGCCATTTTCCATATCATCCAGAAAGAATCTTCCTGTCACTTCAAATGTTCTGGATTTTGAATTATAATTAATTTCTACAGAGCCTACGTGATAGGGGTGAAAAGCTTCACTACTTGTAAAACTCTGAAAAGTCATTGTTAAAAATAAAAGAAAACTCCAAAAAAATTTACCTGACATGAATCTTATTTTACAGCAAATATAAAAAAAGCAGCAGTTATAAAAACTGCTGCTTTTCATTGAATCTGATCAGTGAAGATTTATTGTTTAAGTACTTTTTTCGTAATTTTTGTGTTATCTTCAAGCGTTATGGTGAACAGATACGTTCCTTTTATCAGTTCAGAAACATCAATTTTACCTGAATCAGCATTCACATTTACGGTTTTAATCAATTTTCCTGAAACATCATAAATAGTTACCGTTCCTTTAGAATGTCTTCCCAATACTACAGTAACAAAATCTTTCGCAGGATTCGGAGTGATATTCACTTCCGAATTCATCTTTACATCGGCTGTTCCCAGTGTTGTGCCTGTTTTAACAAAATAACCACCAAAACCTGTTGTCTGGAAACTGACCTCCCAGTATTGATAGGTATCATTCCAGATAATATCTGCAACATTAGGTGTGATCACCGTGGCAGCTCCTCCAAAAGAAGCAACTGTACCTGTAGTGCTTGTTCCTGTATATTTTTCAATAAGAAGATTGGCTTTGTTGGCAACATCAGTTGGTGAAGTTGGTAGTTTCACTCCATTGGTAAGATTATAAGCATCAAAATCACTCTGCTTGAAATATAAAGTTACTTTTCCAGTGGCTGTGGTAGTATTTGCATCTGAATTGATTTCATATCTTCTTGCGACATAGTTGGGTTGTGCGTTATCTACCCATACCTTTGAGGTGACATTTCCTGTTACAGTACTGGCTGTTTCTTTTTCTACTCTTGAGATAAGCTGGCACGCATTTGTAAAATAGTTATAACCATTAGCCACTGTACTGGCTTTTGTTTGGTTGGAAGTTGCTAAATTCTTTACTTCTGCAACGTTTTCATAAATTACAGCTCTCATTTTAAGATCAAATGTTCTGGCAGTCCATGTGGTACCGTCAGTAGAAGTTTTAGATCTGCTATTCAGTACAGCATTCTCTGCTTTCATGGCAATTCTTCCTCCTAATCCATTAACAACAATATAAAATTCTTTTCCGGTTACCATCTGTACATTCAAATCTGAAAGATTGATGTAGTTCCAGGTATATCTCTGAATATTATTAAGCCATGAAGTAATGGTTTTAGTAGCAATAATATCTCCGGGATTTCCGTTGGCATCCACCTTTCTGATCTGAATATCTACGGGAATATCTGAAGGAATTGAAGACCCCGATACAAAAGAGAACCCTCCCAGTTTCCCTGTTAACGCAGGGGTATATCTTACCGCAAGAGCTATATTATCAAAATAATAATTTGATTCTGTATTGGCTACAATATAAGGTTCATCGTAACTTACCGTTTCAAAATTGGATTTTACACATCCTATTTCATCAGTAACAGCTTTATAGATATCCAATTTACCATATCCCCATCTCATATTCGGAACGACACCGGTTGCACCATCCATTCTTGCATTAGCCGTAAGACGGGCTTTCACCTGTGCTGCTGTCAACGAAGGATTAGCCTGCAGTAATAACCCTACTGCTCCGGCCACTCCAGGCGAAGACATACTTGTCCCCTGGTTTTTCACGTAATAATTGGTTCCTGAAATAATATCTGTTGCTGCCGGAGCAGAATTGCTGGATCTTGATGAAATAACATTCTGGCCTGAACCTGCAATATCCGGCTTTTGAACCCCATCCACTCTAGGTCCCTGTGAACTGAATGCAGAAATAGATTCCTGTGGGGTTGTAGTAGAATATGCACCCGTACTATACCAGCTCGGTCTTCCCATATATGATGCTACAGTAATAGCATTAGAAGCATTCCCCGGGCTTCCTACAATATATTCATTATCCCCATTTTGCAACGTGGTTTGTACTCCCTGGCTATACAGCCAGCCATGGGTTGAGATTTGCTGAGTTCCGTTATTGGTAATTTCCAATGTATAATTCCCCTGAACATTGGTGGTTCCTGAAGTTCTGGTAATTACCAGCTGAACATATCTTTTGTTGTTGTCATTGCTCCAATAGTTATACATTGTTGCCGTAAGCCCTCCTCCCAGAATACTGTGAGCTGTAGTGGTGCTTATGTTCTGAGTATACTGCTGCCCATCAGGAGTAGTCAGCTTTGCCGTAACAGGAGTATTGTCATTAGCATACATAATAAATGAAAATACTGTAGCTGCAGAAGTATTGCTTGCTACCGTAAAATTATAAGTCTGGGAAGCATTAGCAGCAATATCAACTTTTCTGTGAAGATTAGCTCCATAATCATTACCTGCAGAAATAACAACTACTCTTCCTGCTCCTGAGGTGGTAAAATTATTAACCGCTACTTCATGGCTTGAAGTTCCATCATGAGCAGTGCTCTGCCCACCGATACTCATATTGACAACAATAGGTTTATTAAGTGCTGTCGCCACATTTTTGAAGTAAGTTAAAGCATTAATGGTATTTGTAGTAGGAAAAGATCCGTTTCCTCCCTTCACAAAAACAATATCCGCATCCGATGAAAATCCTTTATGTCTTTTATCGGTAAAAGCAGAACCATTTCCAGCCGCAGTACCTGAAACATGGGTACCATGACCGTTGGTATCATTTTCACGAACAAAACCTGTGGGTGTACCATCCAGTTCATCATCGATCTGTGCTTTTGTATACTCCACACCAGTAGCAAACCCTACCGGGGCAGTTTCTCCCGCTTGTGCAGTTAAGGTCTGATCCCAAATAGAAACAATTCTGCTTTTGGTCTGATCATCAGCTTTTCTGAAATCCGGGTGTTTCCAGTCTATTCCAGTGTCATAAATTCCTACTAAAACTCCTGTTCCATTATAAGCTGTGTTATTGAAAACACCATCCTGCAAAAGACTTGCTCCGGACTGAGCGCGGCTCACATCGTTATGAAGTTCATCAAATTGCGGCCCCATTACAGAGGTTACATACGGAAGCTGAGTCAGTCTTTCAATATCTTCAATAGAAACTAAAGCTGTGGAAAAAGCAGGAAATTGGCTTTGTATAAGAAATCCGTCTGCTTTTAATTTTTCAGGTTCCTTAGTATAAACAATACATGAATACATGGTCTGTGCTCCTTTTGAAGTCACCACCAAGTGCTGGTCAAGTTTCATATCAGGACGTTCCAGTTCTTTTACAGCTCTTCCGTTAGCAATACTTTCTTTATTTTTCAATAAAATATCAAACCGGGAATCCAGTTTCTGTACCTGCCCGTAAAAAGCGTAGGAATATAATCCCAAAAAGGCTGCTGTAGCATTTCTAAGAAGCTTCGCTCCTCCATGTGAAATGTTTACATTTGTAAAAAATAATTTTTTGATATCCATATTTCATTTTTAAGCAATACAATTATACAATTTTTATTTAAAACACAAATAATATAAAATATTAATAAAAATTAAGGATAAAAATTAAATCAAATAATAGAATTAATAATATTTTAACAATATATTCAAAATATAAAATTTTTTAATCAAAATGCAGGATTTTCTTTTTTATTTAAACCTTGGATGGGAACATATTATTTCTCTGGATGCCCTGGATCATCAGCTTTTTGTTTTGGCTTTGATTGCAGTTTACTCTTATAGTGACTGGAAAAAAATCCTGATTCTTGTTACCGCATTTACGATAGGGCATTCTATTACATTAGCTTTAAGCATTCTGGATGTTTTCAGAGTTCCTTCTAACTGGGTGGAGTTTTTAATTCCTTTAACCATTGTTCTGACTTCGCTGGATAATATTATCATGAAAAATCAGAAACAGACTTTGATGCGGGCCAATTATTATCTTGCACTGATCTTCGGTCTGGTTCATGGAATGGGATTCGCCAACACTGCAAGAGTAATGATTGCTAAAAGTCAAAGTATTGCTTTACCTCTTCTTGGCTTTAATATTGGCCTGGAGCTTGGTCAGATTGTAATTGTTGCCGCCATTTTAATCATCCTGTTCATTTCCCTCAATCTTTTCAAAGTGAATAAAAAAGACTGGATACTCTTTGTTTCTTCCGGAGTATTTGCATTATCCTTAAAAATGACTTTGGAAAGAATTCCTTTTTAAAAGTTAAATATTCTTATTAATTCAACAGGTAATTACTATCTTTGATCATTAAAAAATCATTTCGGTTATGAAACTAAAAGTTGTTATACTTTCACTTTCTGTATTTGCATATACAGGTTTCACCGCACAAAATATTCAGAATAATCCAGGCAGCAATCATGGTAACAAATTTGAGCAGCTGGGAACAATTCTACCGACACCCAACATCTACAGAACGGCTTCTGGAGCTCCCGGTCACGGATACTGGCAGAACAGAGCCGATTATAACATCACCGCTTATCTGGATGAAGATAAAAGAAATCTGAAAGGTTCGGAAACGGTGACTTACTATAATAATTCTCCCGATGACCTGGACTATATCTGGCTGCAGCTTGATGAAAACGAACACTCAAGCATCAGAAATGCCGGATATGACACTTCATCCGTACTTCGTCCTTCAACTACAGACCAGCAGCTTAAAGTTTCTGAACTTCCTGTAAAAGACAATGGTTATGGCGTAAGTCTTGAAAAAGTAACAGATGTTTCAGGTAATCCATTGAAGTATACGGTCAACAAAACCATGATGCGTATTGATCTTCCCAAAGTTTTGAAAAAGGGTGAGAAATTCGTTTTCAAAGTAGACTGGAACTACAATATCTCCAACAGAATTAAAATGGGAGGCCGAGGAGGTTTTGAAAACTTCCCTGAAGACGGCAATGATCTGTATACAATGACACAATGGTATCCAAGAATGTGCGTGTATAGTGATTTCCAGGGCTGGCAGAATCATCAGTTTACCGGAAGAGGGGAATTTGCTTTGGTTTTCGGAGACTTTAAGGTTTCCATGAATGTACCTGCAGATCATATTGTTGGCGGAACTGGAGAATGTAAAAATTACGATCAGGTGTTGACATCTGATCAGCTATCAAGATACAGAAAAGCTGAAAATGCCGCTGAGCCTATTGAAATTGTAACATTGGATGAAGCTAAGAAAGCAGAAAAAAATCATTCAAAACAAAGAAAAACATGGGTTTTCGAAGCGAAAGATGTTCGTGATTTTGCATGGACTTCTTCCAGAAAGTTTGTCTGGGACGGAATGCGCGTAACCATTCCTGAAAACAATAATAAGGTAATGGCAATGAGTTTCTATCCAAAAGAATCTTACGGTCTTTACAGAAAATTTTCTACAAAAGCGGTAGCCCATACCATCAAAACCTATTCGGAATTTACCATTCCTTATCCATATCCTGTAGCGCAGTCTGTAGAAGCAGCGAACGGAATGGAGTATCCGATGATCTGTTTCAACTTCGGGAGAACCGAGAAAGACGGAACGTATTCAGAAGGGACAAAAAATGGAATGATCGGAGTAATCATCCACGAGGTCGGCCACAACTTCTTCCCTATGATCATCAATTCTGATGAAAGACAATGGGCATGGATGGATGAAGGGTTGAATACCTTTACAGAATATCTTACAGAAGAAAAGTGGGATAATAAATTCCCGTCCAAAAGAGGACCGGCATGGACAATCGTAGATTATATGAAACTTCCGAAAGATCAGCTGGAACCTATCATGAGTAACTCTGAAAATATTGTTCAATATGGTCCGAACGCCTATTCAAAACCTGCTACAGGACTGAATATTCTTCGTGAAACAATCATGGGAAGAGAGCTTTTTGATAAAGCATTTAAAACGTATGCCAAAAGATGGGCATTCAAGCATCCTGAGCCTGCAGATTTATTCCGTACAATGGAAGATGCCAGCGGTGAAGACCTTGACTGGTTCTGGAGAGGCTGGTTCTACGGTACAGATCCTGTAGATATTGCAATTGATAAAGTAACGGTTGCTGTTCCTAATCTTGACACAGATCCAAAAGCAGCAGCGGAAGTAAAATATCAGGTTGAAAAACCATTGGTAAACAGTTTTGAAGACCTTTCAAAAATCAGAAACAGAGAAGATAAGAATATCAAGTTCTATGTAGATGGTGATAAAGATCTTCAGGATTTCTATTACAGATATGACAGAGGCCAGGAAAAGATTGATAATGATAAGCAATACACCATCAAAACAGAGGCAGGTCTTCCTTTAGATGCCAAGGATAAAGAGAAATTCAAAAATATTACCGGCTATCAGATAGATTTTGTGAACAAAGGCGGTCTGGTAATGCCTATT
>CBFQYI010000096.1:0-11772 GCA_965720825.1 uncultured Chryseobacterium sp.
CAAGCCCTGTTGCATCTATAGTTCCGGATGTTATGGTTGAGCTCGTCCATGTAGGATTATTATTCAGAGCGATGAGGAAATTGCTGTAATTCGTACATGATAAGCCGACATTTTTAAATCCGAAATAGATTGAATTCCAGCTGAAGTTCTGAAGCTTGATATTCCATGAAGAGATATCCTGGTTAAAATGTGAAGCACCTGCAAACATATTAAATCCGGCGAAATAATCAATCTTACTTACATCCCAGTTTCCGATGGGCTGATTGAACGATACTGCATTTTCAAACATATGCTCAAAATCTGTCACTTTACTTGTATTCCAGTTGTCAAGCGGCTGATTAAATGCTGCTGCATTATAGAATGTATAGCGGAAATTAGTAGCATTTTCTGTATTCCATGAATTTAATGGCTGGTTGAAAGTTGTGGCATCTGCAAACATGGAGGAGAAATCAGTTCCGGATGTGGTGTCCCAGGCAGAAATATCCTGATTGAAAGAAGAGGCAGAAGAAAACATGCTGCTGAAATTGGTTACTTTTGAGGTATCCCAGTTTCCAATATTCTGATTAAACAGCGTTGCTCCACTGAACATACCGCTCATATCCGTAATATGGTATGGATTCCAGTAAGAAAATGAGGTGTGACCTGTCAAAGATGAACAGTTAAGGAACATTTGTGATAAACTGGTTATCTGTGTCATATCAGGAGTATCTGCAGCCGTTACGTTAAGATTGGGACAGTTGGCGAATGCTCTGTCGAATTGCTGAAGCCATGTCGTATTTCCCCACTGGCTGAGTTCTATGAGTTCCTGATTTCCACCTGGAGGCATGATTTCGGCATTGGCCCTGAACCCGTAAAATAATCCGTTACCGCTGAATACTTTTAATTCGTAAGTGGCCTGCAGAGGATCTGGATGGAAGGATGGCCCAAAATATATGAGTAGAGGTTCATTGCTGCTAGAGGTTACATAATCAAACATACCGTTATGCTCAGGATATCCTACTTCTTCCCAGTGAATGGTGTAATCGGTTCCTGTGCCACCGAACCTTATGGAATGATCGATAATGCCGTTTGCATTGGGTTTCCAGATGGTCGTAAATTCATTCTGCGCATAGGAAATGCAAAATAAAAGGAGAAAAATGATTATTAGTTGTTTTTTACACATAAATTAAAAGAGGTTTTATTAGGTTAAAATTGGGTTTAGTAAGACAATTAATTTCCCGGGATTCTTTATCTTATCTCTAATACAAAGGTACTTACGCACAGCGACAGAACTCGTCGTATTAAAAATTATGACCTCTTTTTTTTAGTTTTTTTTGATTAATTTTTGTATAAATAGACAGGGTGAAAACCATCAGAAATAGAGAAGGATTTTGAATAGATAACCTAAAAAATCCGCAGCTATTAATGACTAATAACTGCAGAAATGAGATTGATTTATATTGTTATTTTCACACCGGCTGAAATATTAATTCCGGGAAGCGGACTGAGAAATTTTAACTGAGAGTTCTGAAGCCTTGCCTCCGTGTTCAGCAGATTATTTCCTGTAATATAATACTCCAGATCACCTATGCCTAAACTGTTGTCCTTATAGGCTAAACGTACATTGAGCAATGAAAATGCACGCATAGGAAGTTCAGGATTGATATTCTTTCCTAAATATTTTTGTTTTAAATAATGGTCTAAACTTACATTCACACTGAAGTTCTGTACATTTCCTTCCAGAGAGAATCCGAAACGGCTGGTAGGCATATTGGGCATATAATCACCATCACTCCACTTTCTTATGGAGCTGTCGGCAACACTTATATTTCTTACCAAATCATAATATCCGCCTATCTCCCACTTTCCTATTTTTCCAAGATCTGCTTTATAAGCGGCTTCAGCTTCAATTCCATTGATTTCTGTATCATCAGAACGCCATTCTTTTACCAGGAAAATTTCTCTGGAAATTCCGGTATGGGCAAGGTAAATATAATTTTTATAAGAAGTATTGTACCAGCTGGCAGATACCCTGAGGTTTTTCAGATTAACTCCAGCCCCGATTTCAATGGTGTTGGCTGTTTCCTTATCCAACCTGTCATCACCATTTTCCTCCGTCAGGATGGCAAAATGATTGTTTCCTGAATAAAGCTCATTCACTTCCGGTGCTCTTTCTGAATGGTTGTACTGTACTTTCAGATACCCTTTTTTGAATATATTCCATTGTGCGGAACTATGAAATTGATGGAGAGTAAAGTCTCTGTCACTAAGTTTTCCGCCGGATAGTCCACGACTTCTGACATATTTATTATCTGCTTCCGATCTACGTTGTACATGATCATTTCTATACCCAAGATCCAGTTGAATGATATTAAAATCAAGATGCTGCATCGTAAAAACTCCTATTTCTCTACTGATATTATTAGGCAGATATCTTTGGCCTCCAGTTCCTTCCATATCTCTGTATTGTACTTCAAGACCGGTAGTTCCGGTAAGAAATTTCAATTTCAGCTGTGTGATTTCCAGACGTCCATTGTGTTGGTTTACGGCAAACTGATTGGCACGGTAACGATCAAGAAGTTCTGCGTTTTTTGAAAATACACCCATATAATTCAGTTTGATGCTTGAAATCGGAGAATGGGTAAACTTGTAACCGGATTCAAACATGGCTTTATGAGATAAGCTTCTGATATTAATGGGACTATATTCTATTTTGGGTTGTGGTTTTCCATGGCTATGTTTGGGAATTTTAGGGATTGCATACCCGGGAACTCCAAAATAGGAATAAGAATTCTGATAAGCCCCTCCTGCATACAATGATTTTCCGATATAACTGGTGCCTACATAAAATGAATTGCTTTCTGAATGACTGTTAGGTATCACTCCATCTTTTGTTTCCACATAATCCTTGATTCCGTTTACTTCACTTTTATAACGGTCTTTCACTGTATCCTGACCAGGAACGTACAGGTCATTCTTTGGATTGGGATAATGTTTACCGTCAGCAGGATTGTAATACGTAGAACTGAAGGTATAAAGATCATCTTCAGACAGCTCATATTCAATCATATGATCCTTGGCAAACTGACTGATGTAGGGAAAAAGACTCTTGTTGAGTATGCGTCTTGAATTTACATCGATCTGGCACAACGACTGTAAGATACTGTTGAAACCGACAAGGTTCGGATCATAGCACCTGCTGTCTTTTGATTTTCCAGGAATTCTGACCATTTCCTGTTTCTGATTGGATGCTCCTACCGTCCAGACCCAGTTTTTAGCAATGATTCCTTTCGCTGAAAAAGCCTGTTTTTGTCCACTGTTGCTTCCTCCTTCAAGAAGACCTTTTGCATTGATCTTTTTATCCGGCAATTGTCTGGCAATATAATCCGTTTCAATATCTATCGCTCCACCAATGGCCTTTCCTCCATATAAAACTGATGCAGAGTTCTTATAAACAGTGATACTCTGAACATTGTTCATCTCTATATCCGTATTAAAATCCGGACTTATCCCGGAAAGATCATTCACTGCTGTTCCGTTTTCCAATATTTTTACCCGGTTTCCGCTTAAGCTTCTGATAACGGGAGCTCCGGAATTGGGTCCATATCCTGAATTTTGAATTCCGGGAATTTTACTCAATGTTTCTCCCAATGTATTGGATTGAATAAAATCCAGCTTTTTTCTTGAAATATTTACAGTGTTATAATTAGTTTTTCCCTGTACTTGTACAGACTCTATGTCCTTTACAATCTTTTTTTCAGGGGTAATTTTCTGAGCTTTCAGTAGGGATTGTGAATACATGAGTGAGCTTCCCACCAAAAAATAAACGGTCCTTTTCATGTGCATATACTTTAATGATCCGGCAAAGCTAGAAAATTAAATTTATTAATGCAACATTGTTGCTTTATTGATTTTTTATTGAAAAGAATCCCAAATAAATATAAGCGGTTGAAAATAAATATGTTCTATGAGGTTTCTGTGGTCTAACAAGGATATAAAAAAACCGCTCTAAAAAGAGCGGTCTGATTTTTTACTGTGACTTTGCTTGCTGATTAGCAAGTAGAACCGCACTCAAGTAATTTGATGTGGATTACACCATTAACAACACATTGTGTTTGGCATAAAGCGTTAGTTACAACAGTGCTTACACCGCCTACTACTCCACCTACTGTAGATCCTACGCCAGATACTACACCTCCAACGATAGTACCTACACCGCCTACTACTCCACCAACTACACCTCCTAGTCCACCTAGAAGACCGCCGATTGGATCTAGCAATCCGTTACCTGAAATAGCTTTTAATTCGTTTCTGTCCAATTTTTTTAAGTTTTTCATAACTATAATTTTATATGATTATTACATCACGAATATATGAATAATAACTTTACAATTGCAAATAATTTTCAATAAATTAATTATATGTTTTTATTATTTAATATTTCATTAATATAAGTGTATTTTAATAAAAATATGATTTTCACTTATATGTGATTGATTTACTAAAAGTTAAAAATGATAACTCAATTTGTGGAATTTAGAGTTATTATTTCTGTACTAAATACTCTTTATTGGTATTTATTTTTCAATGTATCTGGTGTCTCTGTAATTTGGTTGTAAACAGACTTTCGGGAAGGCAGAAATTGATCATTTTAAGCACTCAGACGGATTGATTTTCGAAAAAAAGATAAGAGAAGGATAAAATTTGTGTTCTTCTTGTCGTAAAAACCATTCTGTTTATTGATAACGGAATCAAATTTTGTATTTTTGCTGACATACTTATATCAATGTCAGTTTTTTCAAATAATATACGCTTTTTAAGAGCCAGGAGAAAGCTCTCCCAACAAAATGTAGCCGATGAATTATTGATTTCAAGAGTCCGGTATTCAAAATATGAAAACGGAATTTCTGAACCTCCTATCGAGCTGTTGGTAAAAATCTCAAAATATTTCCACGTAAGTATTGATCTTATGCTGTCTGTAGATATTGAGAAGCATCCGATAGATGAAATGCTAAAGCTTCCGGACAACAGAATTGTTCTTCCGGTTGCGGTAGATAATCATGGAAATGATACGATAGAAATTATTCCTCAGAAAGCTTCAATGGGTTATCTGGAAGGTTATAGCGATATAGACTACATCGAAAGTCTTCAGCGTATTGCTCTTCCTTTTCTTACCAATGGAAAATACAGAGCTTTCCCTGCAGATGGGGATTCTATGCCTCCATTCAGAAACGGATCTTATATTGTAGGAAAATATGTAGAAGGAATCAATGAATTGAAACAAGGTAAAACTTATGTTTTCGTTACCTTAAATGACGGAATCACCTACAAGCGTTTTAAGGAAAGAAAAGAAAATGCAATCTGTGTAAGTGCTGACAATTCATTTTATGAACCTTATGATATTCCTTTTGAAGAAGTAGTGGAAATATGGCAGTACGCTTCAGGAATTTTCCCTGAAGATTTTGAACCGGGCGATTATGAAAGCTACAATTTTAAAGAAATGTTCCGTGAACTGAGACAGGACATCAGGGATCTTGACAAAAAGGTTTCCGGCCGTCGCCGTAAACAATCTTAAGATGTAAAATACTTATATTATAATATCTACTCCCGGTTATACAGCCGGGAGTATTTGTTGATATGACATCTTTTTATAAAAGCATATGATGCGATATTAAAAAAATCAATTCTTTTTAATTACGACAATAATTATTCCATTATAAATATCTATTATTGGATATTTTATGGAATAATAATACCCAAAAAATAAGTTTTAATGAATAATCTCTGGTTTGAGAGATAAAAGTTCAATATATTTGTGATACCAGATGTAGCTCATTAATACTAAACTTCGATGAAAAGATATCCGACCTTTTTATTAGCATTACTTTTTCCAATTACCCTATACAGCCAGCAGAATCTTACTGCTGATGAATTATTTGTTAAAGCCCGTACCACTGCTTTTGAGCAGAAAGACTATGCTACATCTATTGCCCTGGCAAAAGAAGCATTGGAAAAAGCTCCCAATTATACTGATATTTCCGTTTTTCTGGGAAGATTATATACCTGGAATAAAGACGTAGCTGCAGCAAGAGCTGTATTTGAAGATCTCGGAAAAAGAGAGGTTCAGGATGAGGATTATTTTCTGGCGTACGCTTCATTGGAATACTGGAATGATCAGAATACTAAGGCTATCGACATTATAGATAAAGGACTTTCTTATCATTCTAAATCTGAGGCATTACTATTGTTGAAAGCAAAAGTATATTTTGGAATGGACAATTATGAGGAAGCTGATAAAGCGGTAACCACTCTTTTATCTATTAATCCAAAAAATACTGAAGCAAGGGCTCTTGCTGTAAGAATCAAGGATCTGTCTTCTAAAAATGCTATTGGAATTATCTACAATTATTCTCATTTTGACAAACAATTTGATGATGACTGGCATATCGTGGGAGTAAGTTACAAAAGAATTACACCTATCGGTTCTGTGATTCTTCGTGGAAACTATGCGAATAAATTTGCGCAGGGCGGTACACAGATTGAGTTGGAAGCCTATCCAAGACTTTCCAAAATGTTCTACCTTTATGTAGGCGGAGGATATTCTGATGATGTAGGTCTGTTTCCAAAATACCGTACCGGAGTTTCCCTGAATGCCAATCTTCCTCATAGTTTTGAGGCAGAACTAGGATACCGTCAGCTTCATTTCAGCAACAGCATCTGGATGTATACTGCTGCTGTAGCAAAATATTATAAAAATTTCTGGTTCAACCTGCGTACTTATATTACTCCGGACAGCAAAAATATTTCACATTCTTATACAGGAACGGTACGTTATTATACTAAAGGAGCTCAGGACTATTTTGCTTTTCAGATCGGAACAGGGATAAGCCCGGAAGAATACCGAAATAACCTTCTCGAAAATGAGACCTTTAAGCTTAAAACCTTTAAAGTAGGTGCTGAGTATAATTTTTCCTATCGCTCCGTCAATCTTTTTTCTATAGGAACAATGTATTATAACCAGGAATTCCGTCCGGGTGAGAAAGGAAATCAGTTTGACATTACTTTAGGCTATACCCGAAAGTTTTAAAACTTTGATCTTGTTTTTTTCTTAAAATTGATCATTACTGAATCCGGCATCAGTTTTTTCGTGGAATAAAACTGAGCATTCATGCTTTTATACTGATTGAACCTGCCGTTGATTTTACCCATGGCTGCAGCGTCATTGGAAGGATCTTCTTCCATGTCTTTAAGTGTGAAAAGCTGTCCGTCATGGATATAATATTTTTCAGATACAAAATCAATAAGTTGGTTTTTACTCTGCATCATAGGTATTCCGGCTTTGTTGATTTCAGAATCTGCTGAGAAACCTCTTCCAACCCATGTTATTGTAGAAGGGGTATTGATTTTATAATTATTTCTGTAGTAAGCTAAAATAGAAGGTGCAATATCCAGATGACTTACTGTTTTGTGAAAACGTTTTGATTCCTTTAATAAGGGTGAATAGATTAATAAGGGCACATGGAATCTGTCAATTTTAGATTCTAAGGTAATTTCAGGCATACTGTGATCTCCTGTAATGACAAAGATTGTGTTTTTAAAATCCGGACGTTTGCTGTAATTTTCAAAGAACCCTTTCATCGCATCATCAGCATTCAATACAGAGATGAGCTGGTTTTTGTGAGCGGCTGCCCATTTTTTCTGTTCTTTGGTTAAAATCCCTGAATTGAGCCTTTGGTTGTACAACTTTTCATAATAATCCTTATTGTTAATTAAAAAAGGATTATGGGTTGAAAGTGTAAGTATCATATTGAAATACGGCTGATTCTGTGGTTTCTGCTGCTGTTGCATTTTATTTAAAACAGCCTGATCTTCATATCCCCAGCTCTCTCCGTTGTTGGCAGGAAGTTTACGGTAAGGACTGCTGAATGAGGCTTCATCTACGATATGATCTACCCCACTGTAGTCCAGGAATTCACGGTAGCGGTCAAATGATACATGACCTCCGTAATAGAATCCAGTTTCAAATCCGTTCGCTTTAAGGATATTATAAAGATTGAAATTCTCCGGTGTTTTTTCTATTTCAAGGAAACCGTTTTTTCCAAAAGGAAGAGACCCTGTCAATGATGGTAATGCTCCGAATGTTCTTCCTGCTGAACTTAAACTATTCTCCCAATACAACCCTTTATTGGATAGAGAATCAAGATAAGGTGTGAAGTTACCGATATATCCTTTCGGTGACGTATAGGCATGTCCGAAACCTTCCATAACAAGAAAAACAAGATTAGGGACTTTCTCAGACCTGTTGAAGTAAGATCCCAGAAAATCTGGTGTGTTTTCTTTTCTCCAGAACGGAAAGTTTTTATCGATCATTTCTGCATTGGCAGTAAAATCTTCATTATCACTCAGCAATTCGGTGAGTTCCGGATGGTCGCTGATGAAATTGTCTTCGTTGGATTTAAAGAAATAAGCCCATTTACTTTTTGCTGCATTTTGATTAAACTCACTCTCGGAATTCAAAACCTTTGCTCCTACTAAATTGGAAGGAATAAAGAATGCTGCTAACCCGAAAATCAATAATATCATTCCCGGATAGATTGATTTTAGAGCTGTTTTACCTGCAATCCATAAAGGAACAAGAGAAGCTGTTATCAAAATTCCCAGTAATGCAAAGTTTTTGAAGTTGAGCATCCCACTTGCCTGCAAAATCTGCTTCATCTCTTCTTTGCTGTAGTATAAAAGATCTGCACCCAGCACGTTACGGCTTTCAGAAAAATACAGGAATAACATATACTGTGTAACGGCTACAACAACCAGGGTTAGCACTCCCAGGATTCTTGCCCAGCCTTCTTTGATAAAATTAATAATCAGATATATAACTCCGACACAGAATGTCAGTTGCAGTGCAAATAAGATGTTTTCAAAGAAAAGACGGCCAATAATGGCTGATGTTTCAAATTTTGGAAAGGTATATTTGTACCATAGAGATTCTGCGGTTACTCCTATTAAAAATAAAGCAAAGAAAACCAAGGCCAGTATTCCCCATTTTTTGAGTCCTACCTGAAGAATAGCGTATATTCTTTCTTTCAGCGGTAAATGCTGTGTGCTTTGATTGAAACCTTGTCTTGTCATTTCGCCCCAGCCATGAGATTTTTTGAAATAATCTATAAATCCGTTAACTCCTGCTTTTACCACAATAGGATGAAAATAAAAAGGTTCAGAAAAAGCGGTGAAAATTAATCTAAGGAAATCTTTTCTTTTGGTGTAGACCTGATGGCTTACGAGATCCACCAGTATCGCATAGATGGAATAGAGGAATCCCATTGAGATCACGAGGGCGAACAGAACGATAAAGAATGGCCAGTTGATAATCCCTAGTAATAAAAAGATGATAAAGATAATGTATCCTGAAAATTCGATGAGCGGACCGAGAAATTCAAAGAAGAACCAATACGGAAGGCTGATCATTCCCAGTTTTTTATACTTCGGATTGAACATCATCTTTCTGTGTTTCCACAGGGTTTCCATGGTGCCGCGCATCCATCTGTTTCTTTGTTTTCTAAGAATATCTGTGGATTCGGGAACTTCTGTCCAACATAGAGGATCCGGAATGGTAAGTACTTCGTAAGGTTCATTTTTTTCCTCCATGTACTTTCTCATTCTTACCACCAGCTCCATGTCTTCTCCCACTGTATTTTTATCATAACCACCGCACGCCAGTACAATTTTTCGGTCAAAGACTCCAAAAGCACCGGAGATCAAAATCAATCCTGATGCTCTGGACCATGCCATACGTCCAAGTACAAAAGCCCGGATATATTCCAATGCCTGTGTTCTTCCCAGAAGAGATTTTGGCATATTGACACTTACTACTTTTCCGTTTTCAATAACACAATTGTTGGCCAGACGAATCACTCCACCGCAGGCAATGAACTTTTTATCAGTCTGCTCCAGCATTGGTTTTGCGAGCTTTAAAATCGAATCCTGCTCGAGAATACAGTCAACATCAATGCACACCAGATATTCACCGGAAGAAATATTAACACCAACATTTAAAGCATCTGCTTTTCCTCCGTTTTCTTTATCAACAACAATGAGTTTTTTGAAGGCAGGATTTTTACTTTTATAAACTCCTCTTACCGCATTGGTTTCTATTTTCCCCTGAATAAAATAAGCTACAGATTCAAGTTCGTAAGCTTCGATCAGCTTTTGAATGGAATCATCCTTACTTCCGTCATTTACAATGATAATTTCAAGATTATGATAGTAAAGAGATAAGAGAGAACGTACATTTTCCACAATGGTCATTCCTTCATTATATGCCGGAGCAATAACGCTGAATACCGGAGCATTGGGATTAGCCGCAATGATGCTGTAGTCTGTGAATGTATTTTCTTTTTTATAACGCAATACAGCACCCAACGCATAAATTCCTATCCAGCCATAGATAAGGGTTACTGCTGTTCCGTAAACCAAAAACAGCCAAATAACAACTTCATAGATGATATGGGAGAATTCTAACATACTTTTTCCTGTAATGCGTACTTAATAATTTGAATGAGTTCTTCTGAAGAGGTTTCTTTTTGAGATATTTCTGCCAGATATTCCTGTTGCTCCAAAGCACATAAAGCTTCTGCTGCATGCACTTTTATTCCAGAGTCTGGGTTATTTAATAATTGATCTTTAAGAAAATCCGTACTGCATTGGTCTTTTGACTTTTTCATGACTTTCAGAATTTCTTTCTGTACTTCAACCGGCTGATGTGGATAGGTTTCCATAAGATGGGCAATGGTGGAAGAATTTTCCAGTGATAATAAAGTCTGTACGGTCTGTATTCGTACGTCAACAGAAGGATGATCCAGGAGATTAATTACTGTAGAATAGAGTGATAATATCTGAAATTTTCTTAAGAGTTTAAGGGTAAAAATGACTACGGACTCATTAGAACTTTCCATCCAGCTTTTAATATTATCCCCCGAGTTCTCGGGAATGTGGGTGATCGAAATAAGCAAACGAAGCTGCTGCCATTCTGATATTTTGGAGGAAATGGTGTTCAGGAAATGCAGACCTTCGAATCCTTTAAAGTTAACCATCGCATATTGTGCCTCCTGATACACCTGAGCTGAAGGATGTGTTAAAAATGTAGAAATTTTTGGTAATGCTTCTTCCACGTGCATCGCTGTAAGCTCCTGTATTCCTCCTGCAATGATATGTTCTTTCTTTTGATTCAGCTTTTTCAATGCTTCTTCCTGAAGGCCATATTCCTGAAATAAGTCTTTAAGTTTATTTTGTGCTGCTCCGGAAAATTTTTTCTCGGATTCTGCCAGTTTCTGAAGGAATAGGTTTCTGAATGAAGGACTACTGGAAACGGTTGAAAAGTTAGTATCTGCAGATATTTCCTCTTCACCATATACAATCACTTCTGAGATTTTTTTATTGACCACTTCAGACCATCTGAAGGCCTGAACAGCTTCTCTGTACTGATAAAAGCTGTAAATCAGTACAACGATGATCAGTACGAGTACTAAGGATAGCATTCCCAGAAAAACAAGAAAAAGAAAATGCACAGAAGTGGTGAGAAACATGGTTTTAGTTTATTTTGAAGAAAATCTTTTTATTCTTAATATCAATTCATTGGGACTGAATGGTTTCACAATAAAATCGGCAGCTCCGAGATCAAAAGCATTCAGTACTACTTCTTCCTGCCCCATACTGGAAAGCATGATCACCGGTACCTGCTTGCCCATGGTTTTAATGGCTGAAAGTATTTCAATTCCTGAGGCAAACGGCATCATA
>CBFQYI010000097.1:0-11760 GCA_965720825.1 uncultured Chryseobacterium sp.
AAGTATTTCATAGTAGCCGGTTCAATGATTTGGTGGGTTTTTCTCTGATACGATAATTTGTCTGGTATTTTTTGCACTCTAAAACATAGACGACATCATTAGGCTTTTTAAGTTTCTGATTATTGAAGGGCTCTATATGTTTGAAGGTAAGCGGAAGCTTGTTTTTTTCTTTAACTTTAATTTTCATAAGTAATCTGCTATTTCTTTGTCTAACGAATAGTTACAGGTATGAGACAGTCCCAGAAACTGGCCGATGGTATTAACTTCTAAAAAGTAAAACTTGCCATCTTTTCCTTTTAAAAAATCAAGTGATCCACAATTAAGATTCAATGCCTGCATCAGAAGTTTAATTTTTTCTTCAATGCCAGAGGAAAGATTGTAGGGAACATTTCTATTAGGTTTTTCTAAATTATATTTTCTGAAATCAGTTTTGGTCTGTTCATCATTTTGAGAAAAAATTGCCATCGAGTAGCATTTTCCGTTGAGATAAAATGTTCTGATTTCAAATTCTTTATCAATCTTATCCTGAAAGAACGTAATGAAGAACTTTGCTTTCTCTCTTTTGTGTATCGTTGAGGTGTACATGATACCATTTAAATCTTTATCAATGTCATCCAAAATTGGATTTCCACCAATGGTTTTTACAATAGTCTTATCCAGGGAAACCTGATCCGTATTATCTGCCAGATAATATTCAGGAATTTCTAAACCTATTTTTTTTGCCTCTTCCAATACCAGCAGTTTATTAATATCACTATTACTTTCTTTGTTGATATGTTTTTTGGACTCCAGTATCGCTCTTACATAATCTTCCAGCCAATGCTGTACTTCATTCATATGAGCATTTACAGAAAGGTTTTCATACCTTAAGCGTTTGATTTTTAATCTGCCTCTCCTGTACCACACACTTGTGATCTCATCCAGAAAAAAAGAACTTCTGCTACTCCTTAACAGTATTTTTTTGTTCTCCACTGCAATTTCAAAAATTTCATCTTCATGGATACGAATAAAATTTTTTTTCTTTTGAATGAGCCATTCTATGATTTTATTAGTGGTTCTTTCATTGTTGTTGGAAATAATAAGAATCATTTTTTTTAGTAATCTTTGGTGATTTTAGAAGAATGTTTAATAGTAGGTATACCTATTTTTTTTCTTTCCTGATTGGCTTTTAGTGTGTCCACAATAGCATCATAGCTTAGATAAACACCATATATAATTCCTTCTTTACTTATTTGTAGATTGTGGCGGTCTACCATATTGGCATAGTCTTTTGGAATGCATTCTCCGGATTTTATATATTCCAGCATTTTAGTTTTGAAATAAGGATATTCTTTTTCACCTACCATATGACTGAACAAAGGATGCATGGGCATAAATACACCGCCATTTCCAATGAGACCTATTTTTTGTACTGAAGGATAGCCATAGTTTTCAAAGGTCCATTTCAATAGTTGTGCATTTATTCTGTCATTCTTTTCCATAAGCTGTGGATTTCTCCTGCCTTCCGCCTGATCACGGACAAAAGCCACGCTGAAAGAATCTACCAGTCGCTTATTCAAACCTTTTTTCCACTCTGCAATTCTCTGTTTTACTTCGGTGCTATCTATGCCATACTTTTTAAACAATCCGAAATAACTTCCATACGACCCTTCGTAAGGAGCAATCAGAGGGATAAGTTTGTATAGACTTTTCTTCCCACCGAAATTCTTTTGATGTTGATCTGCCAGCTTAATATAAGTCTCATATTCTTTAATACGTTCCTGATTTTTTGGAGTATATTTTTTGAATAATTTCTTATACTGTTTTATAGCTTCTTCGGGTTGGTTGGCTATCCGGTAAAGACTGTCAATCTCATTTACTCTGTTGTAATAGATAATATAATTATTGCTTTTGCAGGAAAGAACGATGAAAGTAATAATGAGTAGGGATATCAAAATTGAATTTCGTTTCATTGGGTAATCAGTATTTATTGGATTGACGATGCTCTTATTTGTAAAGGGGAGGAATTATTTTCCTCCCTTTACAAATTGATAATAAGTTTAATGATAACTTTTAACAGATTTCCAAAGTAGATTCAAGTTGGTGATCTCTCCATGTTTCTTTATCATAGCAGTCTCCATTGTTTGTAGCAACATAGTTGATAGCAGTGTCCCCACCTTTAATAGTCTGTAGATTTTTCATTTTTTTGTTTTCCAGAGAAGAGAAGCCTCTCTTCATTCCATTTAATTTTTTCATGTGTGTAATTTTTAATTGTTTTATATAAATCATTTGTGTCAAATAAACCCTGACCTGGGTGAATAATTCTACCTATTTATCATGCACTGTACACTTGCATTTTAAATTTGAAGAATATATTCCATCAACGTTGATGGGATAAAACTATAAATATTTAGATCCCGTTTGTGGGATAAAATGTGTAATTTTCTTGTGTGTTTTAATGTGCTTTTTTATCTTTTCTATATGTACAATTGTACAGATTTCACTTATGTTTATATAAAAGAATTTTAAGAAAAAAATGAATTCTATTAAAATTATTGAAGACCTGATAGATATACTTAAAAGAAGAATTTGTTATGAATGAAATAGAAACTGAATTATTTTCTATTGTGCAAAATACTTCATCAACTTGAGTATGTGCAAGAGTTGCATACCGGGAAAATAGGAACGGAATTTATATGTGAACTTGCATGTAAAAAATACAAAAAATGATTGCCAATTATTCTTGAAAATATGTGAATCCCTACAAAGAAAATGTAAGTTTTAAATACTTTTTCATTCCAACTAAATCATAAATTCTAAAATAGAATAGCTATAATCTTGAAATTGAACAGCCTTTATAAAAATATAAGGTGCTGATTTGACAGGATAAAGGTATTTTTACCGCCCATTTTAAAAAAGAAAAGAAGTATGGAATTTGAAATTTTGAAACAGCAGATTGAAGCTGCAGCAAAGAAAGCTTTTTTAGAAGTGTATGAAAAGCATGGAGCAGAAGGAGTTTACAGTTTTGCTCTGTACAGCGATGAGGGAGCAATGACGGTTTGTCCTGCCGCCAATACATTGAAAGTAGTAGAGGATGCGGATGAAGAAGATGCTCTTTATTATAAATATGAACCGGCAGAATGGACCTATGAAATGGAAGGCGCAGATAAAGAATTTGATCTGATCTGTACTCAATTGAGAGCAGAACTTAATAAATACGATGACGATGATCAATGGTTTGCTGGTTTTCAGACTCAATTATATTCCACCTGCATTGAAGTATTGGAAAAACTTAAAAATGAGAACTTTTTCACAAAGATCACGGGCAAAGAGATTTTTCTGATTTTTACGGTTTCAGATTATGAGTTTGAGCAAAAAGAACTGAAAGATCTTATCATCAGACTTAATGATAATGAATACAAAAGTGAATATCTGAACTGGATGGCTACCTGGGGCAATTAAAAGGATGAAGAATTAAAAAAACACTTTAAATATATACATATGAAGCCCGATAAAATAATTGTCTCAGAAGCCTCTTATACATTATAATCTTATAGCATTAGACTCCACTATCAACCAAAATATAAAGAAAAATTACATTCATTATGAACAACTATCAATTTTATAAACAAGAAGGAAATCAATATATTTTTAAAAACCAGCCGGTCTTTATTGCGGTACTCTGCATTATTTTTCTGGTTATTGCAGGATTAATTTTTAACAGTGTCAGAACCGGGAGCTATGTTATTATGGCGGTAGTAGCACTAATTGTAGTCAACTTCTTTACTAAGAAATTTATCATCGATATGGACCGAAAAACGATAACCGGAAAACATACCATTTTTGTTCCGGCAAGAACATATCCAATTGAGAATTTCAGAAATTTCCATGTGGTGGCAACAAAATACATGGGATTTATCACCACCAACGTAATGCTGTCTGTTTATTTTGAAGTAGATGGTAAAGAGAAACAGCTCACCATAGGCCAGGCGCTTACCCAGAAAGGAATACAGAAAATGGTCAATGAAACAGAGGATATTATGAACATTAATCATCCTGAAAATGGACATCAGAGACCGTTATAAGTTTGAAGAAAACGGAAGTGAAATAAGCTTTATGCCCAATTACAGTTTCCTGCGCACCTTGATCTGGTGGCTGGTATTGGGAGTGATAGCTTCTCCTGTGATTATCTATTATTTTATGGATAAAATGTCCGGAGATCAGTTCAAAATTGCCATAGGATTATGGGCAGTTTACATGATCTACTTCCTGTTTGATCTCTTTTTCAGAATTCCTGTGAAATATATTTTTGATAAATCTGAGAAATGTATTTACAGAAAGCTGTTACTTTCTAAAAAACTCATGAATTTTGATGAAATGACCTATTTTGTGAATGATGAAAGGGGTGGATATTATTATTCCATCGGGAAAAAGAGAAATCAGTTTGTGAAAAATTACAGAATCAGTAATTATTTTTCTGGTTCAAAAGCTTCTGAAAGAAGAGAGGAGGAGTTTATAAAAGAAATTTTATGTCCTGTTCTCATTGCTGTAGGAATTCCCTTGAATCAGGAAGAACAATAAAATAAATATCGAAAAGCAGGGTAAAAACTAATACGATGAAGAATGGAGGTATAACCATTCCCCTTCTCTGGAGGGGTGTCGAAAATTCAAAGAATTTTTGACGGGGTGGTAGATACACAATAACAAAAAACCCGGCGGTTTCGAAGAAACCGCCGGGTTTTGTCTATATAAAATAGTTTATTTTAAACTATTAAGCTAAAATTCTCTTTACAGCTTCTTTTACAGCAGCAGCATCAATTTTATACTTCTTCATCAATTCTGCTGGTGTTGCAGACTCTCCGAAAGTATCATTTACCGCCACAAATTCCTGTCTTGTAGGTCTTTTTCTTGCAAGCATTCCTGCAACAGATTCTCCTAAACCTCCAAGGTAGTTGTGTTCTTCAGCCGTTACAATCTTACCTGTTTTTTCAACAGATTTTAAAATGATCTCTTCATCAAGAGGCTTAATCGTGTGAATGTTGATAACCTCACAAGAAATACCTTCTTTCTCAAGCTCATCAGCAGCAACAAGAGATTCCCATACCAGGTGTCCTGTTGCAACAATCGTTACATCAGTACCTTCCTGAAGCATAATTCCCTTTCCGATTTCGAAAGGCATATCTTCCGGAATGAAAACAGGAACTACCGGTCTTCCGAATCTTAAATATACAGGACCTTCAAAATCTGCAATGGCTAATGTAGCAGCTTTGGTCTGGTTGTAGTCACAAGTGTTGATCACTGTCATTCCAGGAAGCATTTTCATCATACCGATATCTTCAAGAACCTGGTGAGTTGCCCCATCTTCTCCTAATGTAAGACCTGCGTGAGATGCACAGATTTTTACATTTTTGTTAGAATAGGCGATAGACTGACGGATCTGGTCATATACTCTTGAAGTAGAGAAGTTAGCGAAAGTTCCCGTAAAAGGAATTTTTCCTGTAATGCTAAGACCAGCTGCAATTCCCATCATGTTTGCTTCTGCAATACCAATCTGAAAGAATCTTTCAGGAGCTTTCTCAATGAATTTCTCCATTTTCAAAGAACCGATAAGGTCCGCGCAAAGTGCTACTACATTAGGATTTTTGTCAGCCAGTTCAGCTAATCCTGCTCCGAATCCTGAACGTGTGTCCTTTTTTTCTGTATATGTATATTTCATTTTTATTTTATTAATCGAGATGTTAAGATATTAGTAATCAGCCGGAGCTTCTAGGTATAATTGCTTGATAGCTGTTTCCAATTGCTCGTCATTAGGAGCTTTACCATGCCAGGCATGAGATCCCATCATATAATCAACTCCGTAACCCATTTCTGTATGAAGAAGAATTGCTACTGGTTTTCCTTTTCCGGTTTCTGTTTTTGCTTTCTCAAGAATTGCAATCACAGCTTCAAGATCATTACCATTCTTTTCCTCTAAAACAATCCATCCGAATGCTTCCAATTTAGCATGAAGATTTCCTAAGCTTAATACATCATCTGTATCACCATCAATCTGGCGACCGTTGTAGTCAATAGTAGAAATGATATTATCTACCTTTTTAGCAGAAGCATACATCAATGCTTCCCAGATCTGACCTTCCTGAAGCTCACCGTCTCCGTGAAGAGAGTAAACAAGAGACTGATCACCATCTAATTTTTTACCCTGAGCTACTCCAAGTGCTACAGAAAGTCCTTGCCCAAGAGAACCTGAAGCGATTCTGATTCCCGGAAGACCTTCGTGGGTAGTTGGGTGTCCCTGTAATCTTGAATCTAATTTTCTGAACGTGCTCAGCTCTTCCACAGGGAAGAAACCAAATCTTGCTAAAGTAGAGTAGAATACCGGAGAAATGTGTCCGTTTGATAGATAAAAATGATCTTCATTTTTACCTTCCATTGTGAAAGGAAGTTTATAGTTCATCACCTTCCCATAAAGGGCTGTGAAGAATTCTGTACAACCTAAGCTTCCACCAGGGTGTCCTGAATTTACAGCGTGAACCATTCTTAAAATGTCTCTTCTGATCTGCGTAGTAAGAGTTTTTAACTCTTCGATACTTTTACTCATTATATCTGATTTATTTGCATGCGAATTTACAATTTTTTACCGGCTTATGGAAATGCAAAAATCCGGATATAAAACCCCGGATTTTGATTGAATTGAATATTTTTCTGCTTTTAACAGCCTTCATTGAGGTAAACGGAGATTTCCGTCACGATATTATTAACAAATTTAAAGCTTAGTAGTGTTCCTGCCTGACTGTCTTCGAGATTAAAATAACCGGTATCTTTAATCGGCTTACCATTGGAGTCCCAATCCGGGCGTACACTGAAATTGGTGTAACTTCTATACGCATTGATCAGGTCATCTCTGGTACTTCCCACCCCGATTCCGCTTTTGGTTTTGAATTTTTTACTCGTTGTTGTCATATAGGTAATGGAAGGAACACTCGGGTTGGCTTCATTGATGTAATTATCAAAAAGATCAATCTGGATGGTTTCTCCATTATATTTTACGATATTTTTTTTCTCTCCGCCTGAGTTAGCCAGTTTTGTTCCTGCGATTTTTTCAGCCTCTACTTTTGGCATAAAGACTTTAAACGGTCCGATTCTTAATGTTGAGACTTCAAAATTGTCCTGAGCATTCATGAAACTAAATGTCAATAGAAAGGTGAAAATCGTGATAATTTTTTCCATAGTTTTTTAATTTTCGTTTTTTTATTTCGATGATTTTAAAAATTAATTATATCATTCGTGTCAAAGGTAATTAAAATACAAAAGTCTATAAAATCAGTTATTTAAGCAAAGACAAAAAAATAAAAAATATTTATTATCGGGAATGCTTTGTGGTAGCAGGATCATTATTTTTTTGCTATTAAATATCGCTTTTTTTTGAATTTTCATATATGATATTTAGATTAATTTAACTAATTTTATAATTCAAATAATCATGAATTATAAACCTTTAACGAATTATTTTTTTTGTTTCAGGTTTTAATGTTTGAATTAGTAAAAATTACATACCATTATATATGAAAATTAAACAATTATTTTATCTGGGGATATTTATCATATCCATTTCCTCAGGGAAAGCCCAGGATTTTTTTACGGTAATCAGCGAGAGGTCTATCAAAGCAGATCCGAAAAACAGAACTGTACAACCGGAAAAGTCACTTACCTACACATTGGATGTTGCCGGAATGAAAAGTTATTTCAATGCTGTTCCGGAACTGAAAGACAGTGACCGCAAAGAAAATGCTCCGATTATTGTTCTTCCAATGCCAGACGGTACGAAAGCAAAATTCAGAATCTGGAAGTCTTCCGTGATGGCTCCCGAGTTAGCCAGCAAGTTTCCTCAGATTGTTACTGTTACCGGACAGGGAATTGATGACAAGTATGCAACCCTCAAACTTGATTTTACAGAACTAGGTTTCCATGCGCAGATAAAATCTATAGTATCAGGCGATTCTTATATAGATCCTTATGCGAAACAGAATATCAATAATTATATCATTTATAAAAAAAGTGATTTAATAGATAAAAATCCAAGAACTTGTGGACTGAAAGATGATCAGGAGTCTCCACTTGAAAAAAAAAGCGAACAAAAAACCGTAGCTCCAAGCGTAGGAACTCAAATTAGAGTCTTCAGATTTGCAGTGGCTTGTACCCATCAGTATGCGATTGCTGCAACAGGTTCAGCAACACCTACAGTTGCACAGACACTTTCAGCCATTGTAACTTCTGTAAACAGAGTGAATGGAGTATATGAACAGGAAGTTGCTTCAAGATTGGTATTAGTAGGTACTGAAACCAATGTTATCTTTACCAGTGCTGCAACAGATCCTTTTACAGGAAATGATAGTGCCGGAACATTAATTAACGAAAGCCAGACTCAGATTGACTTACTGATAGGAAATGCCAATTATGATATTGGCCATACCTTCAGTACCGGAGGTGGCGGATTAGCAGGATTAGGAGTAATCTGTAACAATTCCAATAAAGGAAGAGGAATCACCGGCTCACCTAACCCGGTTGGAGATCCTTATGATATTGATTATGTTGCCCATGAAGTAGGACATCAGTTTGGAGGTCCGCATACTTTTAATGCAACAACAGGAAGCTGTGGAGGAGGAAACCGTAGTGCAACCAACGCTGTAGAACCTGGAAGCGGAATTACTATTATGGCTTACGCAGGAATTTGTGGAAGTGTAAATAACTTAGCCCCTAACAGTATCCCTACTTTCCATACTAAATCATATCAGTCTATCACCACAAAAGTTCAGTCAACAACTTGTCAGGTGACACTTCCCAGCAACAATTTCGCTCCTACAGTCAATGCCGGAGGAGATTATACCATTCCTAAAAGTACACCGTTCAGATTGGAAGGATCTGCTACAGATTTAGATAATAATCCTCTTACTTACAGCTGGGAACAGAATGATGTAGGACCTGCAGGTGACTGGAATGCACCAACATTAAATGCACCTCTGTTCAGATCATACGTACCTGTAACCGTTCCTTACAGATATTTCCCAAAACTTACAGATGTAATCAATGGAACTGTTTCCAAAGGAGAAGTTAGACCTGCTTATGCAAGAACAATGGAGTTCAGACTGACTGTAAGAGATAATAATGCAGGTTGTGCAGGGGTAGCCAATGATGATGCAATTATTACTGTTGATGGAAATTCCGGACCTTTTAACGTAACTGCACCTACTACAGCAGTAAACTGGGCAGGTAATTCTACTCAGACAGTAACTTGGGATGTAGCCAATACAACAGCATTTCCGGTAAATGCGGCTACTGTAAATATTTATCTTTCTACCGATGGTGGGCTTACTTATCCTACGCTGATTCTGGCTTCCACTCCGAACGATGGTTCTGAAGCCGTTACTATTCCTAACGTAAATACGACACAGGCAAGAATTATGGTTGCTGCAGAAACAAATGTTTTCTACAACATTAATCCAATCAACTTTACCATTACCCAGACATTAGGCGTGAATGAAACCGCTGCCAATAAAGATGTATTTGTGGTATATCCTAATCCAAGTAAAGGACTTCTGAATGTGAAATTTACCAATTCAAATGAAGTATATGATATTACAGTATACGATGTAAGCGGAAAATTAGTGTTCACTCAGGCAAATAACAAACTGAATCATGATAAAACAGGTTCTTTTGACTTGTCACACCTTGTTCAGGGAGATTATCTGATTAAAGTTAAATCTAAGAATCTGGAGAAAACAATCAAATGGATTAAAGAATAATCTATTTCATTGATGCCAATAAAAAAAGGCTGTCTTCAATAGAGGACAGCTTTTTTATTGTAATAATTTGAAAACCTCAATATTCAATGAGGTAATCTGTTTTTTTTTCTATTAGGTTCTCAGTAAATAAAAACTTAACAATTTTAATCATTATTGTGGATTAATAGATAATTTTTTTTTAAATGGTACTATTTGATTTATTTTATGTTGGTTATGGTATTTGTTGATTGTAAAATATTGTTATTCATGATGTTGTGATTTTTATTCTTATATTTAATACTATTAAAACATCATAATATGAAAATTAAAAAATTATTTTATTTAGGGATATTCATTTTATCAATTTCTCTGGGAAAAGCTCAGGATTTCTTTACTGAAATCAGTGAACGAACAATTAAAACAGAATCTAAAAGCAGAACGGTACAGCCCGAAAAATTTCTTACCTATAAATTGGATGTGAGTGGCTTGAAAAACTATTTGGCTTCAATTCCGGAGCTGAGAGATAATGAACGTAAAGATAATGCCCCAATTATTGTTTTGCCAATGTCAGATGGAACGAAAGCTAAATTCAGAGTTTGGAAATCCTTAGTAATGGCTCCGGAGTTAGCCGGTAAGTTTCCCCAAATTATTACGTTGACAGGACAGGGTGTAGATGATCAATATGCAACCATAAAACTCGATTTTACAGAGTTAGGGTTTCACGCTCAAATAAAATCAATAGTATCAGAAGATTCTTATATTGATCCTTATGCAAAAAATGATATTGAAAATTATGTCATTTACAAAAGAGGTGATTTAATTGATAAAAAGCAAAGAGGTTGTGGATCAAAAGATGAGAATTTTAAATCAGGAAAAAAAAACGCCCAAAAAACAGTAGCTCCCAGCATAGGAAGCCAAATTAGGATTTTTCGGTTAGCGGTTGCGTGTACGCATCAGTATGCAATTGCTGCCACAGGATCAGCTTCACCTACTGTAGCTCAAACCTTATCTGCTATTGTAACAACTGTAAACAGAGTAAATGGAGTATATGAACAAGAGGTTGCTGTAAGATTGATCCTCATTCCTACTGAAAACAATATTATATTTGTAAGTGATACTAATGACCCTTTTACAGGAAATGATGATGCATATACATTAATTGATGAAAGTCAAACAGTTATTGATTCAATAATAGGAACAGCTAATTATGATATAGGACACACCTTTAGTACAGGAGGAGGTGGATTAGCTGGTTCAGGTATATGTGATTCTTCATACAAAGCAAATGGAATTACAGGTTCATCAAATCCTGTTGGAGATCCTTATGATATTGATTATGTAGCCCATGAAATGGGACATCAGTTTGGCGGACCACATACTTTTAATGCAACAACAGGAAGCTGTGGAGGAGGGAATCGTGAGGCTTCCCATGCTGTAGAACCCGGAAGTGGAATTACGATTATGGCGTATGCAGGGATTTGTGGGAATACCAATAATTTAGCCTCTAATAGTATTCCTATTTTTCATACGAACTCGTTTCAATCAATTACTTCAGAAGTTCAATCTCTTACATGTCAGGTGACAACAGCAGTGGCTAATACACCGCCTACTGTTAATGCAGGAAATGATTATACCATCCCAAAGGGAACACCATTTAAGTTAACAGGTTCTGCAACAGATACTGAAAATAATCCACTTACTTATTGCTGGGAGCAGAATGATGCAGGACCGGCTGGTAACTGGAACACACCATCAGGAAATGCTGCTATATTCAGATCATTTATGCCTGTAACCGTTCCTTACAGATATTTTCCAAAACTTACAGATGTAATCAATGGAACTGTTTCCAAAGGAGAAGTTAGACCGTCTTATGCAAGAACAATGGAGTTCAGGCTGACTGTAAGAGATAATAATGCGGGTTGTGCAGGGGTAGCCAATGATGATGCTATTATTACTGTTGATGGAAATTCCGGACCTTTTAACGTAACTGCACCTACTACAG
>CBFQYI010000098.1:0-11695 GCA_965720825.1 uncultured Chryseobacterium sp.
GGTTAAAGCATAATTTTTCCTCCAGAGCTTTTGAGATCCGGTCATGATTTCCTTCAATAAGATAAAATTGTATATCAGGATATTGATTTTTCCATGTACAGAATTCATCCACATCAGAATTATCTCCGGCATGCAGCAAATCTCCAACAACAATAAATTTTTCAGGCTGAAAATATTCAATCAGTGCGGATAATCTTTGCAGATCATTTTTCATAATATGATTGGCCAGTGCAATACCATTTTTACGAAAATGAGCCGTTTTTCCGATGTGCAGATCAGAAAGTATCAATGCTTTTTCTTTTTGCCAGAATGCTGCCCGCTGATTGGTCAGAGTGAAAGTTTCGTTTTGGATGGAAATATTTTTAGTTGCTATAAACACTTGATGAATTGAAAATTGAAGGTTTAAAGTTAAACTATTTAAATCGGATCAGCTAACTTTCCGGCTTACATGAAATTTTTCATCAAAAACATACGTCAGAGGAAAACCGGTAGCGATTTCTCTTTCTAAAATCTCTTCAGGAGATAGATGCTCGAGATACATGATGAGTGCACGGAGACTATTTCCATGGGCTACAATTAATATATTCTCACCTTGTTTTAATAAAGGTCTTATCTGGCTTTCAAAATAAGGAATCACTCTGTTATAAGTGTCTTTAAGGCTTTCTCCACCTGGTGGAACTACATCAAATGATCTGCGCCAGGTATGAACCTGATCGTCACCATATTTCAGAGCGGTTTCTGCTTTATTTAATCCTTCAAGATTTCCGTAAGAACGTTCGTTTAAAGCTTTATCTTTGACAACCGGAATATTGGGATTTCCTATTTCATCAAGGATGATGGATAGGGTATGCTGTGCTCTGATCAGGGCAGAGGTGAATGCAATATCTATTCTTTCTCCTTTTAGTGCAAGACCTGCTTTTTTTGCTTCTTCAATACCGGTTTCAGTAATATCGATATCTTTCCACCCTGTAAATCTGTTTTCCAGATTCCAGAGTGACTGTCCGTGACGGACCAAGAACAATTTTTCCATTATTTATATTATTTAAACTTCCAGGAAGTTATACTCTAAGTTACGATGATTATTTAAACTTATCAAGAAAATTAACATAGAATATTAGGCTGAGAATAAGATTAAAAAGAGTAGGGAATTCATTGAAAAAACATCGGATTGACCATTAGAGATCACTTATATCAGACAGTTTCAGCATTCTTTTAATTCTCGCATCCAGTCCTTCACTTGAAAGCGTTTGTCTTAAGCTGTCTACTTTAATTGGGAAACTCAATGGAGTAAATGAACGGGAATGTTTTAAAATAATTTGGGATTTTTCAATTCTTTTAAAAGCTTCCACAAGCCGTTGTTCCTGAAGCTGCATGTTAAAAACTTCTGTATAGGCCTGTTTTATTAAAAAATGATTGGGGTCGTGGTCTTCCAGTACTTTAAAAATCAGTCCGGCAGAACTCTGTAATGATTTGTTAGAACGCTGTTGCCCAGCATAATTTTGAATCACCATTCCGGAGATTACTGCAATATCACGAAATTTTCTCCTTGCCATTTCTGCAGAATTGATACTTGCTATCACATCATTCATCAGATTCTCTCTGTTTAAAATCTGTTGCAAATTATCTTCGTTTAATGGAATTTCTTTATCACTGAACAGTTCAAATCCATAATCATTCATCGCCATAGAAAAGGAGATTGGAGCCAATTTTGAGATCCGATAGGCAATCAGGGCAGCCATTACTTCATGTACCAGACGCCCTTCAAAAGGATACATGAACAAATGATATCCTTCACGGTTTTTAATCAATTCCATCAGAAATTCATCTTCTTTGGGAATATGGGAGTTTTTTTCCTGGTTCATTAAAAGCGGGTGTAGAAATTTAAGCTCTTTTTCCGAAGCTTTAGGATTTAAGGCATGTGACAGTTTTTCTCTCAGAAAATGACCCAGATTGGAACTCAAAGGAAGCCTTCCGCCAAGATAACTCGGAACTAAAGCTCTTCCTTTAGCTGCTCTTACATACACCGTCATATCTTTGATCATAGCCACTTCCAGAGTACGGCCGGCCAGAATAAATTTTTCTTCTTTTTTTAGTTTTGAAATAAAATATTCTTCAATCATTCCTATATAACCTCCGGATATAAATTTCACTTTTAGCATCGCATCACTTACAATCACGCCCATATTCATCCGGTGGAGCATCGCGATTTTTCTTGAAGTTACTTTATAAAGGCCATCTTCCATAATGACGATTTTATGAAACTCTTCATAGTTTTTTAAAACACTGCCGCCAATGGTAAGAAATTCCAGAATGCTTTTCCATTCTTCATCCAGTATTTCTTGAAAAGCATATACTTTTTTGATTCTTTCATACAGTTCGTCGGGATAAAAACCATCTCCAACTGCCAATGTCATCAGAAACTGAACCAGCACGTCGAAACACAATACCTGTGGTTCTCTGGGCTCTACCACCTTCTGTTTTACGGCTTCTTTTAAAGCTGAAACTTCAATCAGTTCCAGAGAATGGGTTGGAACACAATAAATTCTGGATGTTTCAAAAGGAGAGTGGCCGCTGCGTCCGGCTCTTTGCAGAAAGCGTGCAACTCCTTTGGCGGATCCAACCTGAATGACGGTGTCAACAGGTTTAAAATCAATTCCAAGATCGAGAGAGGATGTGGAAACAACGGCTTTTAATTTTCCGGAACTTAAATTTTCTTCAATCCAGATTCTTAAATGAGCATCAATAGAACTGTGATGGATGGCTATCTGACCTGCAAAATCAGGGTAAGCATCCAGCAAAAGCTGGTACCACATTTCACTCTGACTTCTGGTATTTGTGAATACAATGGTAGATTTTGATTCCAGAATAATAGGAACGACTTTATCTGCAAGTTTGTTTCCAAGATGTCCTGCCCATGGCAATATCTCAATTTCATCAGGGAAAACCGGCAGAATATCTATCTTTTTGTGTTCTTTGGCTGTAATTTTTATCTTTTTAATATCATACGGAATAAGCACTTCCATGGCTTCATCCAGATTTCCGATGGTTGCGGTGATTCCCCAGATCTTAATCTTCTGAACATATTTTCTAAGCTGCGAAATTCCAAGTTCTACCATAACTCCGCGCTTTGAACCTAGTAATTCATGCCATTCATCCACTGCTACACATTTCATATCTCTGAAAAACATCTCATTATTTTTCTGTGCCAGAAGCAGATGAAGGCTTTCAGGAGTTACAACAAGAATCTCAGGCATCTTTTTTACCTGCTGTTGTCTTACTTTCGGATCCGTATCTCCGTTTCTTACACCTACAGTCCAATCAAGCCCGATTTCATCAATAGCTTCCTGCATCGCTTTTGCAATATCTTTGGATAGAGACCGAAGCGGCGTTATCCAGAGCATTTTCAATCCTTTTTTATATTGCTCAGGATGATTCAGGAAATCTGAAACTAAAGCTAAAAAAACAGAAAAAGTTTTTCCAAAACCTGTGGGAGCCACTACCATCCCGCTGTATCCGTTTCCAAATTTTTTCCAGGTTTCCAGTTGAAATTTGAAAGGGGCAATGCCTTTATCGGTCATCCATTGCTGAATGATCTTTAATCCGGTGGTATGTTGGAAAGTTGCCAATTCTATTTTTGATTTAAATTTTTAACGCAAACGGCGCTAAGAGTTTGTATGATTATGTTTTATTTTCGGTCGCAAGGGCGCTTCACTCAGTAAAGACAATCTCTTCTTATCGCTGAACGGAGTGCCTTTGCGAACAAGAATATTATTAATAAATTAAAAATCATTGCGTTCATTGCGTTAAAATATCATTGTATTAATTTTTTAATCTCTTCTAAGTCATCAATTTCGTCTACGGTTTTATCTTTCCTCCATCTCGCAATTCTTGGAAATCGCAGGGCTACACCGCTTTTATGACGATTGCTGAATCCAATTCCTTCAAAAGCAATTTCAAAGACCAGTTCTGCTTTTACGGTTCTTACAGGTCCGAATTTTTCGATGGCATTTTTAGTTACAAACCTGCTCACCTCCATAATTTCTTTATCCGTTAGTCCTGAGTAGGCTTTGGCAATGGTCACCAGACTGTCTCCGTTTTTTACGGCAAAACTATAATCTGTGTAATAAGCACTTCGTCTGCCGCTGCCTTTCTGCGCATAGATCAGAACGGCATCAATAGTAAAAGGATTGATTTTCCACTTCCACCAGTCGCCTTTTTTTCGGCCCGAATGGTAGGGGGAATTTTTTTGTTTTAGCATCAATCCTTCGCTGTTTACCTCTCTTGAATTTTCACGAAGGGAATTCAGCTCTTCCCATCTTTCAAATTCCAGACTTTTGGAAATACTGATACGTTCGGGGTTCTCATTCAGTAATAATTCTTCCAGTAAAGCTCTTCTTGCGGAGATTGGTTTTTCTCTCAGGTCGTTGTTTTCCAGTTCCAGTAAGTCGTAGACGAAGACTTCTATGGGGATTTCTGAGAGCATTTTTTTAGTTAAAGTTTTCCTGTTTAATCTTTTCTGTAATTCATTAAAATTTAAAACTTTACCATCGTTTACCGCAAGTATTTCTCCATCCAGTACAAAGTTACCTTTCATGGCTTTTATAGCATCTGTAATTTCCGGAAATTGTTCTGTAACGAGTTCTTCACCTCTTGACCAGATGAAGACTTCATCATTTCTTCTTATGATTTGTCCACGTATTCCGTCCCATTTGTATTCTACCAGCCATTCGTCAGGATTTCCCAGTTCTTGGGTTTCTTTTTCTAAGGGATAGGCAAGGCAGAAAGGGTATGGTTTTGAGTTGTCTGGATTTACATTTTCTGCGTCAATAAGTTCTTTGAAAGATACCTCATCCGGCAGCCATTTTCCCATTAAACTATGCATCAAAGCACTCGATTCCTGCCCTGAAAATTTGGTCAGTGCATTGATTAATGTTTTATCAGATACTCCAATCCGGAAGCTTCCGCCAATTAATTTGTTGAAAATCAGACGTTCGGTATAATCCAGACCATTCCATGATTGCAGTACAAATTCCTTCTTTTCTGTATCTGTTTTTCCTTTCAGACTGACGATATCATTCATCCATTCTGATAAGGAACGTTCAATTTTTTCCTCTGGAGGCGGAAGAATTAATGAGAGGGTTTCTCCAAGATCGCCTACCGAAGAATAGGATTCCTGAAACAGCCAATAAGGAAGTTTTGTAATTTCCAAAGCCCATTCTTTCATGTAATTGGTATTGACATTTCTCTTAGGCCTTTTGCCGGTAAATAAAGCAATAAACCATACTTTATCTTCATCAGGAGCACGCTCAAGATAATCAATAATGGCATCAATTTTAGCATTGGTTTTATTAGTCGTTTCCAACGCGTTGATAAGGTCTGCAAAATGTCTCATGATTCCGGATTTTCAAGGTTTTCTTTTTCAGGTTCTTCTTCGTCATCGCCGTAAAGTGTTTCTACAACATCGGCTTTAATTCCTGTTTCATTCAGATATTTTGAAAAAACTTCTGTCTGTCCGTGGGTAACATGCACGAGTTCTGCTTCGGTCGCTTTTACCGTTTGTAACAATCCTTTCCAGTCTGCATGATCACTCATGGCAAATCCTGCGTCCGCACTTCGCCATCTTCTGGCACCACGTACCTGCATCCATCCGGAACATATGGCTGTGGCCGGATCTGGAATTTTCTTAATGATATTACTGTCGAGCAAAGCAGGCGGTACAATCACAATTTCGTGTTCCATCTCTTTCGGGCGTTCTCTGAAATCAGCAATAGTATATTCAGGAAGTTCAATTCCTACTGTTTCAAAGGCTTCATTAAGCTTTCCGATAGAATAATGAACGTATATTTTCCCTAATTCTTCCACTGCTTTCATAATACGTTGGGCTTTCCCTAAAGAATACCCGATGAATACAGAGGTTTTATTATTTTCTTTATTTTTCAGTACCCAGTTCTGAAGTTTTTTATTTAAATCCGGAACTTCCAGCCAGTTGTAAATAGGCAGTCCAAAAGTGCTTTCTGTGACAAATTCATTGCACTTCACCAGCTCAAAAGGAGTGCTTAGCCCATCATTCTGAACTTTATAATCTCCTGAAATGACAGTCACATAGCCTTTATATTCAAGCTTTATCTGTGCAGAACCAATGATATGTCCGGCCGGATGAAGTGAAAGTTTTACTCCATTGATGGTAATCACTTCACCATATTCTACGCTCTGGCATTCGATATCGGTTCCAATTCTCTGATGCAAAATAGGTTTGGTAAAATGGTGACAAAGGTATTTTTTCATTCCCCAACGGGCATGATCAGCGTGGCCATGAGTGATAACGGCCATGTCAACAGGTCTCCAGGGATCTATATAGAATTTCCCTTGTGGACAGTAAATTCCTTTTTTGGTAAATGTGATTAATTTCAATGGTGTGACTGGTTTAGAGAATAAGCTTCAAAAACTTAACCAAATTACAATAAATTGATTATTTTTTAATTATTGACATTTGAAATACAATAATCAAATTTCCTTTGCATGAATGATTTTGGGGAAACTTTTCTCAATGCAACACCTGAACTTTTCAGCAATATAAAAATGAACTTCCAGGCAATATTGACCTTCTAAAAATCTTTGAAATTTGTACCATCATTAAAAAAGAATACAATGAGTAAAACAATTTTAATTACAGGTGCAGCAAGCGGATTTGGAAAGATAGCGGCTTTTGATCTTGCTAAAAAAGGACACAAAGTAATCGCTACCACGCAGGTCTATCCTCAGATGAGTGATTTAATCCGTGAAGCTAAAGAACAAGGAGTTGATCTGACTGTCGACAAACTGGATGTAACAAGCCAAAGAGATGTAGATTATATTATAAAGAAATATGGTGATATTGATATTCTCATCAGCAATGCCGGAATTATGGAAGGCGGTCCGATTGCCGAACAGCCAGTAGACATTATCCGTTCTATGTTTGAAGTGAATGTATTTGGAGCATTGAATCTCGCACAGGGTTTTATCAAAAAGTTTGTTGAAAAGAAAAGTGGAAAAATTGTTTTCACCTCTTCGATGGGAGGTTTATGGACCGTTCCTTATGTTGCTGCTTATTGCTCTTCAAAACATGCTTTAGAGTCTATTGCAGAAGGATTGAGAACTGAGTTAGCACCATTCAATATCAAGATTGCAACTTGTAATCCTGGTGTATTTGGAACAGGTTTCAATGATAGAGGAGTAGATTCTATTTTCCATTGGTATGATCGGAAAATCAACTTTACTCCGGAATCAGCGTTTGACGGAGCAGCAGAATCTTTAGCACACCAGCTTGATCCTCACTCTATGGCTGAAGTGATTGTAAATGTAGCTTTAGATGATAATAGTAATTTCAGAAATGTGCATCCAAAGGAAACTGAAGATTTTGTAAAACAGCTTCAGGCAGAGGCCTGGACCACAAAAAGCTAATATCATGGAATTGAATTATAAAACTGCAGAAAAAGCTTTAGATGCAGCCAAAGAAAAAGCATTATCAATGAATGTTCCTGTGAGTATTGCTGTGGTAGATACCGGTGGACATCTTATTGCATTGGCAAGACTGGATAGTGTGTATGGTGTGATTGATTTTGCCGTTAAAAAAGCAAGAACTGCCGCTATGTTTGGTGTAAGCAGTGATGTAATGGGAGGCATTATTTCAGAAACCGGTATTCATGGGTACGGAATGCTCAATTCAAATGAAGGGCTTTTGACTATTGCGGGCGGTGTTCTTCTGAAGAATACAGAAGGAAAAATTATTGGTGCTATAGGTTCTTCAGGAGGAAGCCCGGAGCAGGATAAGGAAATTGCAGAAGCAGGAGCACAGGCTATTGCTTAAATTTCAGATATTTGCATGATGGAAAATACTTCTGAGATCATATTTGACCAACTGGTTTATTCATGCGCCTTTGAATCTTACAGAGGCCATGAGGAATTTATTCCGGATCATTTTCTGGGATTTCAGATATCCGGAGAAACTCATGCTTTTCATGAGCATGGTAAAACGGTGATTAAAGAAAATACAGTAATTCTGGTCAGAAAAAACCAACTGATCAGAACGATCAAATATCCTTCAAGCCATGAAAAGTATCAGTTTGTTTCCATTACATTGGATGATGAGACGCTGAGACAGTATGCCACAGAAAATAAAATAACCGTAAATACAAATTTTACTGGTAATGAACGGTTATTTTTTGAAACTGATGATTTTTTTAAGAGCTATTTTGCTTCTCTTATACCTTACATTAATAAAACAAAGGAAATTCCTCCAAAGTTAGCAGCATTAAAGGTGAAGGAAGCTATTGAGTTACTTTTGCTGAGTAATCCGGATCTTAAAAACCTTCTTTTTGATTTCTCTGAGCCGCATAAAATTGATCTTAAGGAGTTTATGAATAAAAACTTTATGTTCAATGTTTCTGTAGATGCTTTTGCAAGACTTACAGGGCGTAGTCTTTCTGGTTTTAAGCGGGATTTTAATAAGATATTTCAGATGACTCCCAAGCAATGGCTGAAAGAAAAAAGATTGAAGGAAGCGTATTATTTAATTAAAAACAGAGATAAAAAGCCTTCAGATATTTATCTTGATCTGGGTTTTGAGAATTTATCTCACTTTTATTCTTCTTTCAAAAAAAAGTTTGGAGTGACGACTTCGGAGGTATAACTTTTAACCATTAAAAAAACACAAATTATACTATAATTTAACTGTTGGAAAAACGCAAAGAGGTAAGAAAGGTTTTACAATGTGATGATTTTAAGGCGCAAGGATTTTATCTTCGATAAAATGTAATCCTGAATCGTTGATTAACCACAACATCTGCGTAATCTCTAAAATCTACGAGAATTTATCAATCATTTATTTTCTCTTGTCTTTGCGTTTTCCTACTGTTATTAAGGGATCATATTTTCTGATCTCAGTCTTTCAAATACCTGTGTAAAAGAATCTTTTGTACTTGTATAAGCTGTAAAGCCCAGTTTTCTGCTTTTAGACATATCACACATGACTTCCAGAGGTCTCCCCAGATCCAGGTCAGTATGCCATGCAGATGACAGACGGCTAAGATTACTTTCTTTGAGATTATATTTTTCTGCAATGGTTGTCCAGGTTTCGTGATCGTTTTCAAGTTCTTTTTCAAGAGGCCTTATGATTCCGTTGAAACCTTCCGCTTCTACACCGAACCAGTCTGCCAATCTTTTCCAAAGCCATTTCCATCGGAAAACATCTCCGTTAGCAATATTAAAGGCCTGGTTTTTTGCAGATTCCGTAGATGATGCCCAAACCAATTGCTTAGCCAGTATTCTGGCGTCGGTTACATCCGAAACTCCATTCCATTGAGCTTCTGAGCCCGGCCAGATGAACTTTCTTCCGGTTTCTTTACAAATGCTGGCATATACAGCCAATGTAGTTCCGATATTCATAAGATTTCCTACAGCATATCCAACTACGGTGTGAGGCCTGTGAATACTCCATGTAAAGCCGTCTCTTTCAGAAGCTTTGTATACTTCGTCTTCCTGTGCATAATAAAAGTTGGGAAGGGGAAGTCTTGGATGTTCTTCTCTGACAGGTGTTTCCGGTAAAATGCCTTCTTTAGCATAAGCCTCGAATGGTCCCAGATAATGTTTAAGCCCTGTAACCAAAGCTACATGCTGAACCGATTTTTTAGGAGATAAAACATTTAACAGATTTCTCACAAGCATACTGTTAACACGGATGTTTTCTTCTTCGGTGTCGTTGCGCATCCATGTGGTAAAGTAAATATGGGTGGGAGAGATTCCTTTCAACGCTTCTGCAAGGTTTTGCTCATTCAGCAGGTCTGCTTTAATGGGACGAAGACCATCAATAGTAGTGTTTGGGTTTCTGGATAATCCGTATGTTGTCCAGCCTTGTGCAATCAATTCCTCAGCAAGGTTACTTCCTGTAATTCCGGTAGCGCCTACTACCAATGCAATATTTTCCATAAGTATTGTAAAATTTCTTGTACAAAATTATGGTCGGATAGAAGCTTTTATGCTTGATTTGGATCATGCGTTTGAGTTGATCTGTATCAAGTACTATTCAGAGAATTCTTTTTACGGATTCTGCTTACGGTTTCCGGTGCAAGACCAAGATAGGAGGCGATAAGATTGTGAGGAACTCTTTTTATCATTTCAGGATTCTTTTGTGCCAGTTGAAGATATTTTTCTTCAGCCGTATAACTATTGGACACAATGAGCCTGTAATCTTTTGTTACGAGGCTGTTTTGATATAAAATTCTGAAATAGCGGTCCATCACAGGAATCTCCAGCATCATTTTTTCGTAGTTTTCTAATGTGATTGTTAGTACTTCGGTTTCTTCAATCGCATCAATATTGAGTACTGATTTTTCCTGATTGATAAAACTGTTGAAATCTGAGATCCACCATCCCTCAAAGGCAAACATATTGATGTGCTCATTTCCTTTTTCATCCAGAAAATAAGACTTCAGCAGTCCTTTGCTTACAAAAGACAACGATTTGCAGACATCTCCTTCCTGAAGTAGATACTGTTTTCTGCGAAGTTTTTTAAGGGTAAAATAAGATTGAACCTGAATCTTCTGTTCGTCCTTGATATCAACCTTATTTCCGATATGGGAAAGCAGCACTTCAAACATCCAAAAAATATTTCATCAAAATTACTATTTTCAAATGCATCAGAAACTTTATTTTTCAAAATCATAGAGGTTGATGCCTATTTCCTCATTTTTGATTTTGACAGCCCTAGTATTCAACGGATAGAAAATAAATTCCGCAGCTCCCTGAATTTTCGCCTCCAGAAGATGGCCTGCCAAGGCGGTGTAGTCTTCTCTTCCCAATGTAATATGAAGGTGAAGCGTTTGTTTTCCTTCTATTTCAGACACATTTCCGGAAATATTGGTGACTTCCATCTGTTCTTTGAAAGTCTTGTCTACATATTTTTTGGTCGCCGGATTAAAGAAACGAAGGGTGGCTTAACTTACAGCTCCTATACCGGTAACTTCTCCTGCCTGAATGTTTTGGTTTTGAATAAAGTCTGTTAAACCTTCTACAATATTGGAATGATTATCAAGACTAACGATGTAAATATGATCTGTTTTTCTGGCAGACCAATGTTTTCCTTTATAATTCATGATCTTCTTATTTATTCTATAGTTTTCAAATAATTGATGATTCCAATGACGTCATCCTGACCAAAGCCTTTATCATGGGCATTTTGATACGTTTGAATCAAAGCTTCAGACAGAGGATAGTCTGCGCCTGCATTTTTAGCGAGAAGAATGTCTTTAAGCATCAGATCAAGGGCAAACGCAGGAGTATACTGATCAGTAATTAACATCGGTGTTTTTACTTTGGTAGCACCGCTTCCACTGGCACTTTCATTAATGATTTCCAGCATATCTGATCTGTCAATTCCTAATTTTCCTGCCAATAGAACCGTTTCAGCCAGTCCCTGATAAATGGTAGACAGAAAATAATTGATCGATAGTTTTCCTGCGATTCCTTTTCCGTTTTCACCCAAATGTTTTACAGATTTTCCCAATTTCAAAAGACAGGGCATAGCACGCTGGATGTCTTTTTCTTCACCTCCTGCCATAATGATTAATGTTCCTTCCTGTGCTGGTTGTGTACTGCCTGCTACGGGAGCATCAATAAACGAAGCTTCTTTTATTTTCAGAGCAGCAGCGGTTTCTGTGGA
>CBFQYI010000099.1:0-11680 GCA_965720825.1 uncultured Chryseobacterium sp.
TAGATTTTTGAGATTAGTTTTTGTTATGACCTCAATAACTTCCCTCCTCCTGCTTCCAGCCCCCAAACTACTTAATCAGATTAAATAATACAAAAGAGCCACCGCAATACACCGTGACTCTTTTGACTTAATTGAAAATAAGATATGATTATTGAAACTATGAAATGGTATAGGTTTTTTCTGTGCTTACATTATACGTGTCAGAGATAACGTTATCTACAAATCTCCATTCTGCGACTGAACTTCCGGAAGTAAATTTCACATGCAGATATCCTCTTTTATAAAGATTGGCATAATCCAGATCATCAATCAGCAATGAAAATGCCTGGGCCAGTTCTATTGCTTTTGCAGGATCTGAAGTGATCCCCAGATATCCTTCAAGACCAGGAGAAGAAACGGAACTGCAGGCAAGCTCTGTTCCTATGAATTTACCCTGTGCATCGGTCAGTTTTCCCAACCAAGCATTGTGGGTATCTCCTGCTAATACCACTACATTTTTTCCTGCAAGAAGGGAATAAAGCTGTTCTCTTTCCATGAAATATCCATCCCATGCATCCAGATTGTAGGGTAAAGTAGTTGTGATTCTTGCAATTTCCTGTGGAGTCAAAGTAGGATCCTGTTGTTGGTGTCTTGTTTTAAGAATAATCAATTGAGTGATCGTATTTTGAAGTGCCTGCATGGTAGCCGGCTGTGCGCTTCCATGTTGTTTAATTTCTGCCAGAATCTGATTCAACAGCATCAATAATTCTGCTGGAACCATCATTTTAGTCATTAAAATCTGCTGCCCCAATACTTTCCATTTTGCACTATCACTATTGATCTGAGAGCCCAGCCATGCCATCTGCTCATTACCGATCAGTTTTCTGTTCGTACTTAAAAAATCTGTTTTAAACTGTACCTGATTAAAATTCCCGGTGCTATCAAGATAATCGGAATATTCCATTTGCTTATCTCTTGCGATCACCCTTGTATCCATCATGTAAAGGGAAACAATATTTCCGAAGTTGAAACTTCTGTAAATTCTCATATCTTTCCCCGTTTTAAGAGGAATATATTCGCTATATGCCTGGAAAGCCGCCATTTTTCTTGCCTGAAAATCGCCTTCATTAGGCTGATGGTTTTCTGCTCCGGATTTATAGGTGTCATTAGCAAATTCATGGTCATCCCAAACACAGATAAACGGTTTTTTCTGATGAAGAAGCTGAAGATTCTTATCTCCTCTGTACTGCCTGTATCGTTCTCTGTAATCGTTGAGGTTAAGAATTTCCTTCGCCGGCTGATGGGCTCTTCCCAACTGATTGGTATAAGGGTTTGTTCCGTATTGGCCCGGAGCATATTCATAAATATAGTCACCAAGGTGTACTACAACATCAGCTTCAGATTTTGCAATTGCACCGTATACATTAAAAAGTCCTGCAGGAAAGTTGGAACAAGACACCACTGCCATTTTCACTTCATTTACAGCATCTGATTTTGAAGGTAAAGTAAGGGTTTCTCCTGTTACGCTGACTTCCTTAGTTTTACCGTTATAGAATCTATAGTAATATTTTGTGTTGGAAGAGATATTCTGAACATCTACTGCTATAGTAAAATCATTGACAACTGTAGCATTCGCCTGTCCTCTTCTTACTACTTCTGAAAAGTTACTGTTTTTACTGATTTCCCATGTAATTTCGGCATCCGTTCCTTTTGAATATCGGGTCCAGATAATAATTCCTGTTGCACTAGGATCAAAACTCGCTACTCCGGATTCGAAACCTCCGTTTTTGAGGTCATCAGGAGCGTTTCCGCTTTCAGTAAAATCATCGCTGCAGCTTTCAATTAAGGGAGCAATGAAAATTCCTCCTGCTGCTAATAGTGAATTTTTAAGAAATCTTCTTCTGTTGAATTGGTGGTTGTTTTCCATCATTACTTTTTTTGCAAAGCAACGGTATCTCAGGAAGAAGGTTGTTAACTGAATTTTAAATGTATTTTATGGTTTTTTAAACAAATGTTTAATGTTATGCATAAGAAATTCAGACTTTGTAAATGTCTCTTTTTAAGAAAATAAGAATAAAAATTGTATCAATATTTTAAAAAAATTATGCTGCTTTTTATTACATTCACAATACTAATAATGATGATTAAACTACATGACTAAAAAAATTATTCTTTCAATGCTCCTCTTAATGACAGGATATTTTTTCTATAACCCGCTGATTATTTCATCGAGTGACATAGAAGATCCTGAACCCATTAACTTTAAACATGGTCAAATATTTAAATTAAAAGATATTCCGGAACTGAAAAGTTCTCAAAATATGGTTGTATATATAACTTTAACCCCGGAAGACCAAAAAAATGTAAGCCCCATAATTCCGAAATGGAAAGTTCTAAAGTCTGACAATACAGCTTTGATACATGATCTGCTTCACTGTGATTTCAAATATAATAATGCAGATGTTTCAACAATACAAAGTAAGATATTTATCTATTCGAATAATACATTAGTCTTTGAAAGCGAAATTTCGTTAAATAAAAATGATCCGGGACTTCAAAACAGATTAACCGGCTGGGCAACTCCGGTGGATAATAATCGTTTGCTTACTATTATAAGTCAGTTTGACAGGTATACATTACCGGTTTTAATTCTTAAGTAGGTACCTGATATATATAAGTTATTCGAATACGCAGGAAATATGTTCTATACTAAAACCCTATTTGTTTTGTTTTAATTCAAAATTGAATTTTCAATTTCTTTAATATAAATAGACGGAGTAGTTCCTGTCTTTTTCTTAAAAGCAATCGAAAATGCCTGGACATTATTATAACCTATTTCTTCAGCAATAGCAGGTAGCTTATAAGAACGAAATTTTTTATCTTTTACAAGCTGATCTAAAGCATAATCAATACGCAAATCATTAAGATAAGTTGTGAAATTTTTATCTTTATGGTTATTAATGATTTCCGACAAATAAGCAGTATTGGTTTTTATATTTTTCGCAAGACTTGTTAATGTAATCCCGTTTTTCAAAAAATGAAGTTTGTTTTCGAAATTGTCCAGATCGTTTAAGATAGATTGAGCAACATCTTCAGGAACAGTTTTAATTGTTTTGGTCTCACTTTCTACTTTTACCGGTTCGTATATTTCTACCGGTTTGTCATTTTTATTTTGAGTTGCTTCAAGATTTCTTTTTTCAATCAAATGAATTAAGTCCTGAGCAATTTTTCGATGTTCTTTCTCAGCTTTCTTAGTTTTGTAATAAAAATAGGTAAGCAAGATTAATATTAATACTAAAATACTAACAGAAGCATACAAAAATGTTTTTTTATTTTTTAACTCATTTATTATAACTTCTTTTTCTTGTAAAAGATTGGGCGTATCATATTTCTGGTGCAACTCCGTTGATAAGTATCGAAATTGTTCATCAAGCTTTTTATCAACTTTTAGAAAACGGTCAATATAATAGAGTTGTTTTTCTTTATCCCCGCTTTCCCTATAATAATCTATTAGAAAAGTATATACATCTCCTAGCTCTGGAAAAGTAATCTCCGTTTTTTTTACATTGGAATCTATCTGAGTAAAATATTTTATCGTCTCTTGTTTGTTATTCAATTCTTCATAACATTTTCCCAGACTATATAATACAAAATTCTGATTGTGGTCATTAATACTTGAAAAATAAGCATATGCTTTTGTGAGCTCTGCTATAGCAACTTGATAATTTTTGGTTTTAAGATTCAGCTGACCAGATAAATATAAATACTGATTCCTATTATATATATTCTTTTGTACAAAGGGAGAATTCAATCCTTCCTGAATGAAAAACCTGGCAGAATCAATTTTATTTATTTTAATATAGCAGTAGGCAAGACTTACCCGCATCTGATCATGCTGATATTCATCTGTTATATCGTCGGAATTCAATAAATAATATCTAAATGTTTTTGCCGCTTCTTTATTTTTCCCCATATAACTATTTAAATAAGCAATATTCATATTGGCATAAGCTATTTGCTTCAAATTCTTTTGCTTTTTAGAATATTCTAAACCTAAAATATAGTTATCAAGGGCAGCTTTTAAATTGTCATATTTATAATATAAATTTCCTTTTATAATAAATGTTCTGGCTGGATATACATTACCTTTCACATTTTTTGTGACCATAGCCACACTATCAATATACTTTAAAGCCCCCGGGAAGTCCTCAGTGGAATGCATAAGATTATACCCTTCTGCAATTTCAAGGGTATTTTTTTCTTTTTTTGCTTTTGCTAAGTAATATTGAGAAATAGCTTTTGCTTCTAACTTCTTATTAGATTCGTCGTAAACATTAAATTTATTTTTTAACTCCTCGTAATTCAATAATTTTAAACTATCGATTTTGTTTTGAGCAAAAAATAGACTACAAAAGAATGCAAGTAAAAGCAGGAATATCTTTTTCATTAATTTTTCTATACTGTACAAAAATATTCATTTTTTCAAGAAAATGCATAATCTATATTTTGATTTTAACTAATTGATCATTATTATTTTATTGACATTTTACAAACATGTATTTATAAATCTATAGATATATTTTCAGTAGATCAAAGAAATATTGCTTTCTTTGTACAATTAATTTTTATAAACCATAATAATAACAATCATGAAAAAAGAAAACAACGCGCAAAAGAAATTGTCTTTAAAAAAAGTACAGATTATGAAGATTAATGATTTAAAGAGAATCCATGGAGGAAATGGAGGAAATGGTAATCAGGTATTTTTAGATGAAAATGGCGAAGTTGATCCAAACACTCCCATTAAACATACAATCAAGCCTTAAATAAATATGAAAAACTTAATATTTGTCATTATTGCTGTCTTATATGTATTTCCTGTAAAGGCTCAAAAAAACAATTTAGCACCTTCAAAACCTGTTACAGAAAATTATTTTGGAACTAAAATAGTAGATGAATATAGAAACCTTGAGGATCTTCAAAACTCTGCGACTGTAAATTGGATGCAGTCTCAAACCAATTATACCAATTCTATATTAAATCAAATTCCCAAAAAAAACTATTATCTTGAAAAAAGGTTGGAATTTGACAGAAGGCAAGGGTACTCTATATCGGATTTTCAAATTACCGATAATGACAAATATTTTTATGTAAAGAAAAATGGTGATGAAAAGATTGCCAAATTATATTACAAAGAAGGCTTTTTAGGCAAAGAAATATTGCTGTATGATCCTGCTAGTTATAAAGAGAATAACGGAAGTCATTCTTTTGTTATCAATTATATAAGCCCATGTTCGGACGGCAGTAAAATAGCTGTTTCAATGTCCGAAAAAGGAAAAGAATTATCTGAAATAATTATCCTGGATGTAAAAACGAAATATGTACACCCTGAGATTATTACCAACTCAGCACCCGCCACTTTTGATGGAATAAAATGGATAGATGATAATACAGGATTTATCTATGTTGAGTTTTCTACAACTGACCCAACATCTCAAAACTTTTATAAAAATACAAAAACTGTATTCTATAAAATCGGAACTGATCCTAATAAATCAGTAGATGTTTTTTCTGCTAAAAATAATCCTGATTTACATATTACCGAAGATCAGTTTCCAATCATTTTAGATTTTAGCCCTGATGATCGATACTATATTGGTATGTTGGTTGATTTCCAGACTTACAGAAAAACATTTATCATTAGTAAACAAGATTTATTATCAGGTAAAAAAAATTGGAAATTGTTTTCCAATTCGGATGATAAAGCTAAGAGTTTAACTTTTCAAAAAGATAAAATATTTTTTATATCAGGTTACAATACTTCTCTCAATAAGCTATGTAAAACAAATATTATCAATCCTGACTTTAAGAATGGAGAAATTTTGATTCCTGAAAAAAAAGACGAAATCATTAAAAACTACAAAATTACAAAAGATGGTATTTATTATACCACTACAAAAAACGGCGTAGAAGCTAAGCTGTACTTATATAAAAACGGACAAAATCATTCTATTGAGCTTCCTTATCCATCCGGAGACATTACTTTAAGAGGTAAGGGAGAAAATTATTCTGATATCTGGATAACCTGCTCCGGTTGGGCCAATGATGAGCAAAGATTTAAATATGACCTAAAGACCAATTCTTTCAAGCCAGAAAATCTTACTCCTATTACTAAATATCCCGAGTTTCAGGATATTATTGTTAATGAAATCATCGTAAAATCAAGAGATGGACAAGAAATTCCGGTATCCTTACTATATAATAAAAATATAAAAAAAGATGGTAAGAATATGACTCTTATTAACAGCTATGGTTCTTATGGCATTTCTAATAATCCCTATTTTTCACCCACTTATTTATTATGGGTTCAACAAGGTGGTGTAGTTGCAATAGCTCATGTAAGAGGAGGAGGAGAAAAAGGAGAAGAATGGCGCTTAGGAGGATATAAAGAAACTAAACCCAATACCTGGAGGGATCTGATAGATTGTACAGAATATCTGATAAAAGAAAAATACACCTCCCAGGAAAAAGTAGCGATTTGGGGTGCCAGTGCCGGAGGAATCACCGTAGGTAGAGCCATGACGGAGAGGCCTGACCTCTTTAAAGTAGTTATTGCTGAAGTAGGAGTAATGAATCCGTTAAGAGATGAAATAACCCCTAATGGCCAGCCCAAAGAATTTGGAACGGTTAACGATCCAAAAGAATTTAAAAGTTTGCTGGAAATGGATGCTTATCAGCATATTAAAAAAGGAGAAAAATATCCTGCTACGTTTATAACCGGAGGAATAAATGATCAGCGGGTTATAGTCTGGGAACCCGTAAAATATGCTGCTAAACTACTATTTAATGATGCATCTTCCAATCCTCAGTTATTAAAAATAGATTTTGAAGGAGGACATGGAAATAATGTCGCAGTAGATCAAAGATATACTAATATTGATGATATATTTACTTTTGCATTTTGGCAATTAGGCCATCCCGACTACCAACCAAAAGAACAAATAAAAAAGTAGATGTCACGCTTCCCTTATCATTTTTTTAATGAATATATAGTAAGAACCCCTTTATTCTCACAAAAGAGCTTTCAGGAGCAACTTAGCCAAGATGAAATTTCAGATGGAAAATTAAAAGAAATTTTTAATAATCCCGTTTTTAGGGAGGCTATCTATCTTGCCTCATCTCATTTATATGAAGAGTCTGATAAATGGCTAAGCTCAGGAAAGCCATTATCATCCAAAGAGCGTCATAAACTAAAAAATACCCTTCTAAAATATTATAGCCGAATGAGTACCCGTTGTACTCCATTCGGCTTATTTTCTGGTATAGGGTTAGGAGAATTTTCTTTAGAAGCACCAAAACTTTCCAACAATAAAACAGGGTATCAGCTACCTACTGATCAATTAGTACGGGATACCAGATTGGATATGCATTTTCTTGTTTCTCTTGCACAATACTTTACACAACTACCCATAGTAAAGAATAAGCTTTTATTTTTCCCTAATAACAGCATCTATAAAATAGGCCGTAGAATTCGATATATAGAATATCAATATACGGGAGGAAAAAGAGAATACATTATTTCCTCAGCCCCAATATCTGTGGAATTACAGCAAATAATAAATTTTTCAAAACAAGGTAAAACCATTAGTGAGATTTCTCGTATCTTAATTAATGAAGAGATAACAGAAGATGATGCAAGAGAATTTGTAGAAGAATTGATTGATAATCAGGTTCTGGTAAGTGAGCTTGAACCTAATGTATCAGGAACTGATTTTTTAAATACTATTATTACTGTTCTAAACAGATTAGGAATAAAAAATGAAACTGATGTTTTGGTTTCTTTAAAGAATAACCTGGAAAAACTGGATTTAAATATTGGCAATCCTACTATATTATACGATGAAATCAGAGATCTGATACAATCGTTCACTATGGAGTATGAACAAAAATATCTCTTTCAGACGGATCTTTATAATACCTCTCCTTTTTACTTATCCCCAAGTTGGAAAAAAGAATTAAAAAACGGAATAAGTTTTCTGAATAAAATCACTTTAACACAAAAGGAAAATCAATTTTCCAGATTTAAAAAAGCTTTTGTCGAAAAGTTTGACACTCAGGAAATGCCACTGCTATATGTCTTAGATACCGAAATAGGAATAGGATACAAGCAAAATACATCTTCAAAAGGCATTCATCCTTATATAGAAGATTTAATACTTCCTACTTCACAGGAAAAACAAAATAAAAATATTGAGTTTACTCCGATCCAGATAATACTTAATGAAAAGTTGCAGGAAGCTCTGTTAGACAACCAATACAGTATAGAACTAACCGATACAGATTTTGAAGAATTCCAGGAAAATTGGGATAACATGCCTGATACCACCTCTATCATGGCAGAAATAATTTCTGAAAATAATCAGGAAAAAATATTCTTAAATGCAAGTACAGGAAGTAGTGCCGGTACTCTTTTGGGTCGATTCTGTTCTGAAAAATCAAAAGTACAGAATCTTATCAAAAACATTGCTGAAAAGGAAAAAGAACTCAACTCTGATGTAATCTTAGCAGAAATTATTCATCTACCTGAAGCAAGGATAGGAAATATAATAAGAAGACCTACTTTGAGAACCTATGAGATTCCTTATTTAGCTCAATCTTTATTGCCGCAAGAAAATCAGATATCTACAGAGGATCTGTATATTTCTTTAAAAAATGATGAGATTATTCTACGTTCAAAAAAACTAAATAAGAACGTTATACCTTATCTCACAAACGCCCATAATTATTATACAAATACATTACCTGTCTATCATTTCTTATCAGATTTACATACACAGAATATCAGATCCGGCCTTTATTTTAACTGGGGCGATTTAGAATATATTTATACATTTTTGCCAAGAGTAGAATATCGTAATATCATTCTTTCAAAAGCGCGGTGGAAGATTACAGAAAAAGATATTATTTTGTTAGATCAATTAAAACTGAACAAAAAAGTTTTTTTACAGGAACTAAAAAACTGGAGAAACAAAAGAAAAATTCCAGCCTGGATTCAATGGTCTAAATTTGACAATACTTTAACCATGGCTCTTGAAAATTATGACATGGCAAAGCTTTTTATTGAAACCGTTAAAAGTCAAAAATCAATCATTATAGAAGAATTTTTATACAATGAAAACGATCATTTTAGGCGAGAGTTTATTTTTCCAGTGTATAAAACCGTAGAAGAGAAAAATAAGTAAGATATTTAATAATGCAACGAACTTTTATTCCCGGAAGTAATTGGTTATACTTGAAAATATATACAGGTATAAAAACGTCTGATATTATCCTTGAAGAAGCCATACATCCTTTAATAGAGCTATTTCAGAAGAACGGCTATATTTCCGAATGGTTTTTTATACGGTATTATGATCCTAAATCCCATTTGAGGATAAGATTAAAAATAAATGATCTCCAATATTACCATGATATTCTTAGCACAGCACAAGATATTTTTCAGCCATATATAGATAGTGGAGAGATTTTCACTATTATGGTTGATACCTATAACCGGGAAATTGAAAGGTATGGGAAGAATACTATAGAAGAAGTAGAAATTCTATTTCATAAAAATAGTGAGTTCACGTTGGAATGTTTGCATTATGATGATGAGGAAAAGATCATCGTTAGCTTGTTTTATATAGATAAGATGTTGAATAAACTTAATCTTTCCATTCAAGAAAAGCTGGAGTGGATTAAATACTTTAATCATACTTTCAAACAAGAGTTTAAGGCAGATAAAAAGCTCAATAGCCAGCTTGACAAAAAATACCGCGAGTTTAAACCTAAATTTGTAGACTTTATTAATTCTAAAGAGTTTTTGGAAGAAAGAAACTTTGTTATTCATACTATTGAAGAAAAGAACACTGCGCTACAAAGCATTCTTCATAAACATAAAGATCAATCTTTAGAAATGCCTCTGCAATTCTTATTTCAGAGTATTTTCCATATGAATATCAATAGAATATTTGTTTCTCAACAAAGATTATTTGAAATGGTAATTTATGATTATCTCGTGAGGTATTATAAAACGCTTGCTTACGAGTCATCCTTATAAAGAATTTTTCAAAATGCTCCATTTTTTTCCTTCTGTTTCCTGATATTGTTCCCCTAAAAAAACACTTTCATTAGTATCTCATAAATTCTTACGCAGGGCACTAATGGAAATATATTAAAACTGAACGAAGCAAACACTTTTTTATTGACCTACATTACCGTTTTTTTGTAGAATAGAAAAGTATTTGTGTATAAAATTTTCAAAACTTTTAACTTCATTATTTTGCCAATACATCTTTAATAGGAGCCGTATTTTTTATATAGATTAGTTTTCTCAAGTCTATAATTATTAACTCTTAAAGTAGGAAAATTAAGTTTATAATTTGGTATATTTTCTGATGATTGTTTCATGTCTGATATCATAAAAGTTGCATAATTTGATAGAAAAACCTTTCAATTAGTCTTAAATCTTTGGTAACTATTTCAGCATTCCCTTTCAATTCTTTGTCAAATGGAAGTCTCTCATTATATGAAGTTTTTAAACCTTTAGGAAGGATAACATCTACATAATAATTGCCCTCATCATCCGGTGTTAATGATATATTTTGAACCCTACCTTCTACAATTCCAAATTCTTGGTAGCGGTAATTATCCAATTTTATTAAAACTTTTTCACCTGTAGTAACTTTGCCAGAGTTGGTTGCAGGAACAGACATCCTACCCACTAAAGCAACTTTGTCTTTAGGCAGAATTGAAAGAATTGCATCCCCTGATTTAACAAATTGATTTTCGCCGAAGAATTGTTGAAAACTTACCGTTCCGTTTGTGGATGACACTATTAAATAATTCTGCTCCCACTGCTTTAAAGATTTTCTTAATTGCTCAAATAACTGAAGGGTCTGGGATGAATAAGTGATTTTATCTTTTTCTGTATTAATCGCCGCTCCGCTTTTTGTTTTGTTGAAATTGGATATACTTTCCTGCATTTGAGACAAAGAAATATTTATGTTCTCTAAGTTTTGCTGAGCCTGAAGATATTTTAGTTTTTCACCTTCCAACTCTACCGCTGCGATAACTCCCTGGTTAAACAATTCTTGTGAACGTTTATAATTCTTTAGGGTAAGTTCGGTTTTTGCAACTTCAAGATTTCTCTGCTGTCTTAAATTCGTGATTCTACTTTTAGACTCTGAAATACCTTGATTGGCTGCTAGATTTTCAGGAGCATAAGGTTGTAGTCTTGTAAATAAATTTTCATCCTGAAATGCTTTTGCAAAACTATTATAATCACTCTGAATCTCTCCCAATTTAAAAGCAGACACCATTTTCAAAGGAAAATCTTGTAAATGATTGGTGGAAACAGAATCCATCAAGTTTCTCAGTTTTAAAATATCCTGATAATTTCCCGTAGATTGCAAAACCATCATTACCTGGCCTTTTTCAACTTTCTGATGGTCTTTGATAAGAATTTTCTCAATTTTCGAGTTGGTTCTTGCTTGCAGTTTTTCCGGTGGATTTTGTGAAGTCACCACGATGGATGACGCCGCGTCCCGCGCCGATATTTTCGTGACCGCGACGGGCAATGTCGACGTGATCACGATCGAGCATATGCGCGCCATGAAAGACCGCGCCATCGGCAAGCCGCTGCGTAGCCAGACGCAGAACC
>CBFQYI010000100.1:0-11630 GCA_965720825.1 uncultured Chryseobacterium sp.
CGGCCGTTTATGACAGTAGAACAGGGGAGGAGTTATCAGTAACCGAAGCTAAGATTTTGGATGAAACTTCTTTTGAAGAATTTACAGATAAAAAAGTTCTGTTTGTAGGGGATGGTGCTAAAAAAGCAAAAGAGATTCTGAATCTGCCTGATGCTGTTTTTAGAGAAGATGTTTATCCTTCCGCACAATATCTTATCAGAAAGACCCTGGAGAAAATACAAAACAAAGAATTTGAAGATATGGCTTATTTTGAGCCTTTTTATCTCAAGGATTTCCATGGAGTAAAGAAAAAGAAAAGCGAAGAATAAATCTTCGCTTTTTTATTTTATTGAGGTCTTGGCGGGACCTTTGATCCTGATTTTGTCTCATTGGGTTTTTTAGGATTTTGCTGCTGACCCGGATTTACCTGTTCCTGTACAGTACTCATATTATCCAGCTTCTGTACTTTTCCGCTGTTCATTTGTGGAAGTCCCGTATTTTGGGAGTTAGGCTGTACTGGTGCTCCTGACGGTTGCTGAGGAATAGTATTTCCTTTATTATCCGTTGCCTGGAAGCTGAGGTCACTTTTCAGATAATTCAGCATTTCTTTGGCTCTTACCCCTTCAGGTGTTTTGGAATAATTCAGGACAATCTGTTCCAGCTGCAGAATCATAACTTCTTTTCCACTTGATTTTCCTGCATTGAAAGCATTTAATAGATACAGCTTAGGAACCAATGCATCTTTCGGAAACTTCTGAATCGTCTGATCTATAATATCTTTACTTTCTGCAAATTTTTCGGATTCAAATAGCGCATATGCCTTTTTGTATTCATTTTCAACTTCTTCTGTTGATTTTACAAATGATTTATTCTTAGGATTTCTGGCAAATTCTGCATAAGAAGTATAAGGATAATCAGCTAAGAGAATTTGTTTTGCTCTTTCAGAAGCCTGTGGATTTTTCTCATAATTCATGGCAAAAATCTCATACAGTGCCTGTAACATTACTTTTTCTTCCGGTTTTACCTCTACAAGATCATAAAGCGTTTTCGTAGCCAGTGGAGTATTGGTAAAATAATTCTGATACATAATTCCCAAACCTAATGAAGCAGTATCTCTGTCCTTTTTTAACTGAGATAATTTTCCCTGATCTGTAGGTATCTGTTCAATATAGTACGCAGGCTCAAAACGTCTTGGATTAGGTGCAGAGGTTACTCCTAACGCTTCATTTTTCATATCTTCAATAGAAGCCATTTTCTTGGAAGAACGCCAGTTATCCGCAAGAGCACGGTCTCCCCAGATTTGCTTAAATGAAGAGGTACCTTTGCTTACCGTTCCTGTATTGCTGAAGTAAAATCCTTTTGTGGTTACGCCAAAGTCTTCAAAAGAATTGGAACTGTTGGCAAAGATAGAGTTGGCACTGTAATCTCCGGTATCAAAACCTTTGCTTCTTTCTGCACGTCTTCTTTCCTGTTCCTCTTTCTCTTCTTTAATCTTTAGTTTGGCAATATATTTTGTGAAATAATCTGTTTTCTGGCCATCATTCATTTTTGCCAGTGAAAGAATACTGTCATTCTTTTTAATAAGATAATAGTTTTTGGAAATCTTTTTGATGTATTCGGATTGATCCTTTAACAGAATTTTTGAAGGTTCATAAGTCATTACGGCAAGCGCAGAATCATAATAACTTCCGGCTCCGATATAATCATTCTTATCAAGGTAGCTTTTTCCTATCTCATAATAAGCCAATCCACGGATCTGAGGATCAGAAACCTTTTCAAAAAGAGATTTTCTAAAGAATTGTTGAGCTTCATCCTTTTTACCCGCTTTATTGGCCATTAGTCCTAAAGCATAGTAAAATTCATTCTTTCTGGAGCCATACATTCCCTTTTTACTGATTCCTTCCAGGTAATTTTTTGCTCCCGCATAGTCACCTTTACCGTTAAAAGTTTTGGCAATGGCAACCTGAGATTTTACTTCAAATTCGAAATCACTGGCATATTTATATGCAGCAGTATAACTTTCTCTTGCTTTATCGTTCTGGTTCAGATTTTCCAGCACCTGACCTCTCAGATAAGCGATTCTGCTCTTCAGTTTTCTGTTCGAATTCAGTTCAAAAGCATTATCAAGTTCTTTGGCGGCCTCTTCTTTCTTACCGGCATCAAGCAAAGATTCAGAATAGTAAATACTCAGAAGCTTTGCATAGCTTTTACTGATATCTTCACTTTTCAGTTTAGCAAAAGTTTCATGTGCTCTGTGATAATCTTTGATTTGATCATATGCAAGACCCTGATAAATTCTTGCAAGTGGAATCCTTTTATCATCTTTCATACGGGTGAAAACATAATTCAGAGCATCAAGTGCCTCAAGAGATTTACCCCGATAAATTCTTGCCTGGGCAAGAATCATGTAGGCATCAAAAATCTGCTTATTTTTCTCTTCACCATTTCTGGTTACAGAATATTTATTGATTGCTTTTAAAGCTTTCGCTTCTGCAATTTCCAGCGTAGTAGCTCCTTTAGTCTGTTCTCCGTCTGGTCTTGAAGGTCCGCCTCCCGGAGGTCCTCCAGGGATATTCGGAACTCCTGAATTACCTCTTCCTGAAGGTCTGTTGGCTACTTCAGCCATTTTCATAGAATTCTCTGCAAAAGCCTCAGTCTGTCCAAGATCACTTCCCAAAGGCTGTTCTTCGTAAGTCAGAATAGGAATGTAGGGAGCATAAAAGTTGTCCTTATGCCCTTTGTCTCTGGTGGTAAACTCACTGTTTAATGCATCTTTTGCATTAAATAATGTGTTATAATATGTGGAAAATCCTTTCAATACTCGTGAACGCTGCTCCGGCTTTTTTGTTTTGGTAGCACAGGAAGCAACAAGACATATGACTAAGAGGAATAATATATTCTTTTTCATTATTCAATATAACTCGCTAATCTGCTTTTTATTATCAGCAGTTTGATGATTTTGTAAAAATAATAAAATTTTATAATGAATAATATTTATATTTCTTCAGGAAGTATTTTATTTCTTCTTTAATGAGCTTTTTGAACCTGATAATCTTTTAAATAAGAGAAGATTCTTTCAGAATTTTATAAACAAGATGGGTAGGAAGCCCCATAATGGTATAATAGCTTCCTGTAAGGCTTGTGATCTTTGCCATTCCCAGCCATTCCTGAACACCATAACTGCCTGCTTTATCAAAAGGCTTATAATTCTGAATATAATAGTTTATTTCTTCCTCTGAAAGCTTGTCCAGCGTAACATCCGCTACATCTGTTTCTGTGAAAGACTTATTCGCTGTTTTGATGGTAATTCCCGTATAGACCTGATGAGTCCTTCCCGAAAGACTTTGAAGCATGGCAAAGGCGTCTTGTTCATCTTTAGGTTTTCCCAGGATCTGATTATCGATAGCGACTACCGTATCGGCGGTCAGAAGTACTTCACCCGCTTCCAGGTTTCTAAAGGCTGAAGCTTTTAAATCAGAAAGATAAGCCGCAGCATCTTCTATTTTGATGTTTTCCGGAATAATTTCTTCGCAGTCTATTTTTACAACTTCAAATTCAAAGCCTAAACTCGAAAGAAGTTCTTTTCTTCTTGGGGATTGTGATGCTAAAAGTAATTTCATACAGATACTTATACAGATTGAGTATTATCGTCATGCCAGTTTCCCTGAACTTTCATTACCTGTTCAATCACATCACGAACTGCACCCGTTCCTCCTTTTTTAGGAGAAATATAATCGGAAATTCCTTTTACTTCAGGAACCGCATTTTCAGGACATGCCGCAATGGCTGAGCTTTCCATGATGTGAATATCCGGAAGATCATCACCCATGGTTAGAATTTCTTCGTTTTTAAGATTGTATTTCTTCTTAAAATCTTCAAAATCATTCATTTTATTGTGAGACTTCGAATAGTAATCCTGAATACCCAGATAATTGATTCTGTGCTTTACCATTTCATCATTTCCTCCGGTAATAACACCGATTAAATAATTGTTTTTTAAAGCTTTTACTACCGCATATCCGTCCAGAACATTCATTACCCTGCACATATTTCCTCCGGGAAGAAGATAAACACTTCCGTCAGTGAAAACTCCGTCAACATCAAATACAAATGCTTTAATATCTTTTAATTTCTCTTTATAACTCATACATTTTCTGAATAGAATGATTCATTGTTTTATAAATTTCAAGACTTTCGTCTTTTAATAACTGTTCATGCAGCTGTAAAATCCTTACATCATTTCTTACTGCCGGACCGGTTTGTGCCATTTTGGGTTCAATTTCATGAATTTTCTGAACCGTTTCATCAATGAGGGGTAAGAAATAATCAAACGGAATATCCTGGGAATCTGAAATTTCTTTAGCTCTTGAAAAAAGATGATTCACAAAATTGCAGGCAAATACAGCCGTCAGGTGAATATATTTTCTTTTTTCGTGATTACTTTCCATCACTCTTTCCGAAATCTTTGAAGCAAGATCAAACAATATTTTCTGATCTTTTTCATTTTCCGCTTCTATGAAAAACGGAATTTTTTCATATTCCAGTTCTTTGGATTTTGAAAAAGTCTGTAAAGGATAGAAGCTGGACTTTCGGTAGTCGCCAGCAAGAACTTCTTTTGGAAGAGATCCTGAGGTGTGGGCAACCAAACAGTCTTTTTTTGTAATAATTTTTGAGACTTCTTCTACAGAATGATCACTTACACAAAGAATATAAAGATCTGCTTCTTCCAGATGATCTGTGGAATAAGGAACATTTAATTCTTCAGAAATTTTACCTAATTCTTTTTCGTTCCTCCCAAAAATCTGGGCCAGAGGAATACTTTTCAAAGTGAAAGCTTTTGCCATATGATAGGCTACATTCCCGGAACCGATGATTACAATTTGCATATAACAAATATAAGATTTTAAGCTGAGCCGGGAAAGGAAGATGGTTTCAGAAATCCTATACTTCAATAGAGGCACGTTTATTGCGTAAGTGTCTCATATTATTTTTAATATTTACATTGAAAATTGAATTTTTAATTTAACTTTCAGCTATTTTTGTAATCCAAAACAATGAAGGCATCTTATGAAGATTAAGGACGCGGAAATTATTTCGTTGATGCAGAATCCACGGACCCAGGATAAAGGGGTTCGTGCCTTGATGGACGCCTATCAAAGCAGATTGTACTGGCACATAAGAAGAATTATTGTGGACGGAGATCTTGCACAGGATACTTTGCAGGAAACTTTTATTAAAGCATATCAGAATTTTCATCAGTTCAAAAATGATAGCCAGTTGTATACCTGGTTGTACAGAATCGCTACCAACGAAGCGCTGCAGCAGGTTAACAAAATGAAAAAAATGCAGAAAACTGATGAGGATCCGGAGTATCATATGCAGAATCTTGTTGCAGATAATACAGAAGGTGATGCTGAAGAAATACAGATTTTACTGCAGAACGCTATACAGAGCCTGCCCGAAAAGCAGAAACTGGTATTTATGATGCGGTATTATGATGATCTACCTTACGAAGAAATATCAAAAATTGTAGATATGTCGGTAGGGACGTTGAAAACGAATTATCATTATGCCAAACAGAAAATAGAAGATTATATTAAAGAAAATTACGAAAAATAATTTTTGACCAACAAAGATGAAAGAGTTCGACATAGAAAAATTAGAGCGTAAAAACATTTACACAATTCCTGATAATATGTTTGAAAATATTCAGGAGAGCGTTATGAATGATATAAAGACAAGTAAAAAAGCACCTGTCTTTAAGCTGAACTGGATGTATGCAGCAGCTGCATCGCTGGCTTTGATTTTTGGAGCAACTTATGTTTTTAATTCAGATAACGATTCCACGGAACAAATCCTGAACTCTAAAACAACCTATGTTGCCAATAACGGAGAGCCCAAAACAGAAAGCGAGCTGGCTTATGAAACTTTAAAATCTGATTTAACTTCTGTTGAAAATAATAATCAAACAGTTGAAAATCAAAAAAATAACAATATTTACGCTTCTAAAAGTGTAACCGAAACTAAAAAAACAACAGAGAGCCCTAAACCGGTGAAGACTGTAAAGAAAAAAGAAGAAACACGAATGAATGAATATCTGGACTCGTTTTCTAATTCTGAAATTGCAGAGTTAGCAAGTAATTCGACTCAGGACGTTTATTTGGATATTTATAATTAAAAGAAAATGAAAAAGATATTATTGACGTTTTTGATTATTTATGGCTTTGGATTAAATGCCCAAAGGACAGACTATGATTGGAAAAAGATGGATCCTAAACAAAGGAAAGAAGTCATCAATAATCTTTCTCCGGAAGAGAGAAAAGAACTCCTGAAGAAATTCAGGAACAATATGATCATGGATAATCTGAATGTCGATCCAGATGATAAAGCTGAATTTACACAATTGTATAACGAATATCTGGATAGCCAGAAGCAGATAAAAAGTCAGTTTAATTCCAACTTTGATCCCGAAACTTTATCAGATGACGAAGCGAAAGCTAAGTTGCAGCAAAGTTTTGAGGTAGGGCAGAAGCTATTGGATAACAGAAAAAAATATGCAGATAAAATGCAGCAGGTAATTCCCTGCCAAAAAGTTCTGAAACTGTTTCAATCCGAAAAGATGATGAAGGATAAAATGGATGAAAGAAAGCCTCACGGAAATAATAACAATGCTTCCGGAAATAAACAGAACCCATAATAGTTTATTTTTTTAATGTTGGACGGCTCTTACAGATTTTTTCTGTGAGAGCCGTTTAATTTTACCACAAAAAAAATTATTTTTACCACAAAGTTTATCTATGAAAAAAATACTTTTCTTTTTATTGTTTTCGATCGTATTATGGGGACAGAAAATAGAAACAATTGATCTTTCAAAATCTATTAAAGACAGCAAAAACTCAATCAAAAGTTTTACGGTGATAGATCAAAGAGCCCATCAGGAAATAGGAATGGTCATGTATCATAAGGATGAGGTGAAAGTTCTTTTCGAAAATAATGCGGTCAAAGACATACAGGATTGGTTTTATAAGTACAATCCGACCCGAGGAAATAATGAGATGGTTTTTTTGCTTGAAAATTTAAGTATTTCAGAAGATAAAATGGAAAAGTATTCTATCGGAAAGCTGGAATTAAAGGCAAGTACATTTATTAAGAAAGAAGACGGATATCATTTTATGGATAGAATAGATACTATCGCAACAGTCTCATCCCGTACAACACCTTATCTGGCCCAAAGTCTGGCAAGAAAAGTGACTTTGATTCTTACTGATCTTTTTAAAGACTCCTATAAAGCAACCCCTTGGGAACTTAGTATTTCAGAAAATGATTTTCCTGATTATGCCTCTGTATTAAAAGAAAAACTGAGCATTCTAAAAGCAAATGAACTAAAAGAAGGAGTTTACAAAGACTATTACAGCTTTTTTACTCACAATCCTGAACCCGGATTTACTTTACAGGCTAATGATAAGGAAATCGTTACAAAAGCTGTAAAAGGAGAGGAGAAAAAGGCAATAAGATATTTCTATGCTTTTGTGTATAAAGGGATTGCGTACAAAAATATTCCTGTGGGTTACACTGAGATTTTCAAAGATGATAAAGGGGTTTTTATAGAGGCAACAAAAACAGAATTATTCCCTGAAACGGTTACAACAGGGGTTACAATTGGTGCTGCAGCGGGAGGTATGCTTGGTGGTGCTATTGGCGCAGTGATCGATATCAGTTTATCAAAAAAAAGGAAGACTACTGCAGGGCCTAAAGTATATCTTGACCCTTTTACTGGAAATTACCTGTTACCGGAAGACTTTGGCAAAACAAAATAATATTTAAAAAGAGGTAAAATTTTACCTCTCTTCTTATTGTTATCTGTGTTTCAGTTAAAAGAAAGAATTAAGAATGAAAAATTCTCCTGCATTTTCTTATCTTTGCAAACTACAAGATTCTTAAATGAAAAACATACGAAATTTTTGCATAATCGCTCATATCGACCATGGTAAAAGTACCCTGGCAGACCGTCTATTGGAGTACACGAATACCGTTACCCAAAGAGAATTACAGTCTCAGACGCTGGATGATATGGATTTGGAGAAAGAACGTGGGATTACCATTAAATCACACGCAATCCAGATGGATTATGAGTATAAAGGAGAAAAATATATTTTAAACCTTATTGATACCCCGGGACACGTTGACTTCTCTTATGAAGTTTCCCGTTCTATTGCTGCCTGTGAAGGAGCTCTTCTTATCGTAGATGCTGCACAGAGTATTCAGGCACAAACCATCAGTAACCTGTATCTTGCATTGGAAAATGATTTGACAATCATTCCGATTCTGAATAAAATTGACCTTCCGTCTGCTAACCCTGAAGAAGTAACCGATGAGATCATGAATCTTATCGGATGCGAATATGAAGATGTATTAAGAGTTTCCGGAAAAACAGGAGAAGGAGTTCACAATCTTTTAGAGCAGATTGTGGAAAGAATTCCTGCACCTGTAGGAAATCCTGAGGGACCACTACAAGCTTTGATCTTTGACTCTGTTTACAACCCGTTCAGAGGTATTGAAGCTTATTTTAAAGTAGTGAACGGAAGTATTACTAAAAATGAAAAGATCAAATTCTTTGCTACAGGAAAAGAATATGGAGCTGATGAAGTAGGGACATTAAAACTGAAGCAGGTTCCAAAGAAAACAATCCATTGCGGAGATGTAGGATATCTTGTATCGGGTATTAAAGATGCCCGCGAGGTAAAAGTAGGAGATACCATCACATCATTTGAAAAACCAGCTGACGGACCAATTGATGGATTCGAGGAAGTAAAACCAATGGTATTTGCCGGGATTTACCCAATTGATTCTGAAGATTTTGAAGAATTAAGATTCTCTCTTGAAAAATTAAGACTGAATGATGCTTCTCTGGTTTTCGAACCGGAAAGTTCTGCGGCTCTTGGTTTTGGTTTCCGTTGCGGATTCTTGGGAATGCTTCACATGGAAATTGTTCAGGAACGTCTTGACAGAGAGTTCAATATGAACGTTATTACCACGGTACCGAACGTTTCTTATTTTGGATATACTAAAAAAGAACCTGAAGTTCCGATTCTGATCAACAACCCGTCTGAAATGATGGATCCTTCAACGATGGACAGAGTAGAAGAACCTTTCATCAAGGCTTCAATCATTACAAAATCTGATTTCGTAGGAGCTGTAATGACTTTATGTATTGAAAAGAGAGGAGAAATTGTTAACCAGAGTTATCTGACATCAGAAAGAGTAGAGTTAATTTTCAATATGCCTCTTGCTGAGGTGGTATTCGATTTCTATGACAGATTAAAATCTATCTCTAAAGGATATGCTTCATTCGATTATCACCCGATCGGATTCAGAGCTTCCAAGCTTGTAAAAATGGATATCCTGATCAATGGTGACATGGTAGATGCATTATCTTCATTGATTCACGATTCTAATGCTTATTACATTGGGAAAAGAATGTGTGAAAAGCTTCGTGAGCTGATCCCGAGACAACAGTTTGATATTGCTGTTCAGGCTGCATTAGGGACGAAAGTAATCGCAAGAGAAACTATTAAGGCCTTGAGAAAAGACGTTACCGCAAAATGTTACGGAGGGGATATTTCCAGAAAACGTAAGTTATTGGAAAAGCAGAAAGAAGGTAAAAAGAAAATGAAGCAGATTGGTAGAGTAGAAGTACCACAATCAGCGTTCATGGCTGTACTAAAGTTAAATGATTAATTATTAATCTATTATAAAGTAAAACCGCTTCATCAGAAGCGGTTTTTTAATGCATTTATTTTTTACGCGTATATTTTATTTCCATTGTTTTGTACTCTTTTCCGGTTTTTGAATCCGGGCCATACATTTCAAGCTTTTGAGTATTATCATCCACAAAGGTGAATACTTCTCTGAAATCACAATCTTTTCCAGGTCTTGAAGGATCTGTCATTTTCCCTTTGAATTCAACCGATTTTGTGGAGGGATTCCAGTCGCCTTCGCTATGCATGATTCCGGTTCCCATATTGTCGATCCACGTACTGACAAACTTTTTCTTTGCGTTATCATATCCCACAATGCTCATTCCTTCAAAAGGCATTCCCATAAAGTCGCCTTTGTGATTTGTGATCTGATAACGTCCTCCAAACATCATTTTATTGGTAGCCTCGGATTTACTCATCATAGGTTTTGCTCCGTTTTCCATCCACATTGTCGTTTCACCAGTCCAGGTTCCATCAGATTTTGCAAGCATTTTCTGCATTTCTCCCGGAGTTGAGTACGCCATCCAATCTTTCATGGCGGTTGCGGAATCTACAGGTTTCCATTCAGACGTAGAAGCAGAATCTGTTTTATCAGAACCACTGGCAGCTGTCGTTTTTCCTTTCTCGCAAGCTATTAATAAAAAAGCTGCAGAAAGAATTGTTAATAAATTTTTCATAATAATTTAGTTTTAAGATGGTTAGAAAGGTAACTTAAAGATAAGAACTTTTATTATAACGGAAATTATTTTTTAATACAGCCATAAATTGTAACTTTGTGTATTCGTAACGCAAATCAATTTATGGAGTCTCCAAAAAAATTACAGGATATAAAAGTGGCTGTAGATGCCGTTATTTTCGGATATTTTGATAAAAAAGATCTTCAGATCCTTCTGATTAAAAGAAATATTGACCCTTTTAAAGGAGGCTGGGCGCTTCCAGGTGGTCTTGTTCTGGATGATGAAAGTGTAGATGATGCGGTAAAAAGAGAACTCTATGAAGAAGCCGGCATAAAACCCGATTTTTTGGAACAACTGTATACTTTTGGTAATCTGGGCCGTGATCCAAGAAACAGAGTGGTTTCTGTGGCTTATTTAGGGCTTGTCAACCCTTCTTATCATGAACTGTTTGCCGATTCAGATGCGGAAGATGCACAATGGTTCAGTATCAATAAACTTCCTTCAGTAGCTTTTGATCATAAAACAATCATTGAGACTGCTCTAAAAAGGCTTCGCACAAAAATTCAATACCAGCCGATAGGCTTCAATCTTCTTAATGAAGAATTCCCTTTTTCAGACCTTGAAAACCTCTATAAAACAATTGTCGGACAGGAAATTGACAGAAGAAACTTTCGTAAGAAAATCATGAGCTACGGACTCCTGAACGAAACTAACAACGTTAAAAAAGAAGGCAGCGGCAGACCCGGAAAACTTTTTACATTCAATAAAGAAAAATATAAGGAGCTTGAAGAGCAGGGCTTTTACTTTGAGATTAAATAGATTGCTTTAAACACAGATTTCACGAATAATGCGTCACAAATTTTCACAAATATCTTGAAGCAAAAAATATCAGAATATATTCAATAGGAACGGGCTTTAGCCCGTTTTTTTATGGACAAATTCCATCGGCTTTAGCCAAAACATATTAAAAATTAGTGTTATTTGTGATCAAAATTTGTGTCTTTAATGTTTAATAGAATTAAATTTTTATAATTGGCAATCAGTTATTTATGTTTATTAGTGTAAAATTAACACAAATAAATTTGCTGCAAAGACTGATATTGTTTTAAATTTGTGTCAAAATAACGCAATCATGAAATACACCTTACAGAATATTACAGAACGGTTTCAAAAAAAGGAAAGGATAAAATTTTTCTTTTTTTCATTTCTTTTATTA